>RPOO01000045.1 GCA_003857025.1 Methanothrix sp. | reverse complement strand
TCAGCAGGAGCTGAGGGCGAAATTAAAATTTGCATTTCTATTTTTTTTTGGCTTTCTTTAAACTGGAACCACTTCGCTCAGGATTTGCTGACCGATGCGGGGCTTCAGAGCTTTTTTCATGACCAGATCGAATTTTAGGCCCAACCGTTCGCTCAGGTCGTCCTCCATGCGAATGAGCTTCAGCAGTGATGGAGCCTGGTAGAACTCTACTAATATGTCCAGATCGCTAGACTTCTTCGCCTCTCCTCGCACGTATGAACCGAAGACGCCAAGAGACAACACTTTATAGCGATCTGTAATCTCGGGCATATTTTGCTTGAGGATCTGCAGGATCTCATCAAGCGATCGGGGCTGCCAATTGGATTTGGCTTGACTTGTCATGACATCTCCCGCATGGTTCTTGAGAGGAAATCATTCTATTGAAGTATCGATTATCGAATATTAGATTTTGATTCCAGAATTCTCTTAAGATTATTAGAGCTTTCGATTTAAATCTCCAAGTGTGTAGTCCTGAAAGTATTTCGCACACGCTTTCCCCCTGGACTCTTAACACAGGTTATGAAATTGGACCAACGCAAGATCCACGGTCGCGCATGCGAGCTACAGAAAAGCGATAACAAATGATGTAATCGATGCATACTGCCGAAATGAATCCCATGCATTCGATTCCCGTGATGATTTTCAGTAGCCTTCACCCACGACCCGGTATCTTGATGGATTATCTGATGAATCTCTAATGGATATCTGATGGACATCTGGACCAAAGTCTTTAATTAAATGATACAGTTAAGTACCAGAGAAAGGTGGCTATGAAGACCAGACTATTGATTAGAAAAGACTTGTTTATTATATCATTCATAATTTTGCTTATTCTGGCCAGTCCTCTTAGCGCTCAAGAAATAAGAACTGAGCCGATTAAGGGTCTAGTGGATCAGCCGATCTCCATAATTCTATCTGGCTTCGATCCCTCTAAAACGGTCACATTGAGGGCAAGCATGCTGGATGATTTCGGAAAAGATTGGACATCATTTGCCATTTTTGAAGTGAATAAAACAGGCATCATAAATTTGAGCAGACAGCGTCCTATCGATGGTACTTACAGGGATATCGATCCGTTCGGGCTCTTCTGGTCACTCGACCAAGATCCAAGCAGCAAAATTCAAGGCGTTTATAGATCAAAAACCTTGCAGCCGATGGTGATCAACTTCTCGGCGGAGGTTGATGGGGAGACCGTCGCAACCAAGCGCATCGAAAGAGATTTTCTGGCAGCGGGAGTGAAAAGGATAGATGTCAATGAATCGGGGCTGGTAGGCACCTTCTTTGCACCTGATAAATCGATGCCGTCTCCAGGAATCATAGTCATCGGCGGTGAAGACGGCAACCTGAGAGATGATATCGCGGGGCTCCTCGCTTCTCATGGCTATGCCGCTTTCGCGGTTGCTTATTTCGGGAGAGCAGGTCTCCCTGATGAGCCTCTTAATGTGCCCCTGGAGTACTTTGGGAAAGCCATCGAATGGATGAAAACCAATGATGCAGTTGAGAGCGACAAAATCGGCGTCATCGGATGGTC
The DNA here is from genome assembly GCA_003857025.1 of Methanothrix sp. Lineage (GTDB taxonomy): Archaea > Halobacteriota > Methanosarcinia > Methanotrichales > Methanotrichaceae > Methanothrix. The sequence continues at coordinate 14,788 of RPOO01000045.1, read as the reverse complement.
CAAAGGTGGAGAAGGAGCCCTGCTGATCGGCTCCACCTTCCCCGATGTAAAAGCGGTTGTCTCAATTGCAGGCAGCGGAGTGGTCTTCCAGGGCATCGCCAGAGATTACCATATAATAAAATCCCCCTGGTCCCTCAACGGAAAGGAAGTACCGTATGTGCGCTTCATAGAAACTCCCCTGTTTATCTTACAGATGATAACAACCGAGATATCCGGCGGACCTCTGCGCCTGGAATCAATGTTCATCGACAGCCTGAAAAATAGGACAGCAACGAATAGCGCAAAGATTTATATAAATCGGATTAATGGACCTGTGATGATCATCTCAGGCGAGGATGACGGATTTTGGCCATCAGGGCAGCTTTCTAAGATGGCATCAAAGGTCCGCCAGGGATCAAACTATTCAGCGCTCGATTGGTACCTGGTCTATCCAGATGCAGGACATAATTTGGGAATACCGAATCTTCCTACCACAGGCAACTGCCTTATTATGCCCGGCAATCTGACTTTATATCTTGGAGGGGACCCTGATAAGGATGCCAGAGCGAGCGCAGATTCATGGAACCGCATGCTCCAGTTCCTTGATCTCAATTTGATGGGCAATGGTCCTGATTCCAAGTAGATGTGATTAGCTCAATGCCAAGCTTGGCATCTTTTCTTTATTTTCCGCGTCTTTGGGTTATCAGTTCCATTCGGATAACTCTCTTATCGCGTTGCTTGACATTGTTGCGTGACGCTAATGCAGTTTCGTAGTCGAATCGCTGATGACTCGCCCTTCCTCACAGGCGATCTTCGCCACATATTCCTGCACGGATTTCTTGTATCCGCTCCGATTGGCCAGCCTTTGAATCTCTTTCATGACGCCGCTGCCGTACTGCATGGCTTTCTTCTCATATTGAGCAATGGACGGCGGAAGATGGCGTAGCGCCACTTCCCGGAGAGGCAGCTTGCGAACGCCGCCGCACACCTTATTTTCCGGCAAAATGGCGAGCGCCGTCCGAACAACCCTCAGGTCCATGTAGGGCAAAGAGAAGTATGCTCCGTGCATATTCGCCACCGCTTGATCGCGAGCAAGCTGCAAGGAAAGCCCCTGAAAATCCCTCGCCATGTCCTCGGCCAATGTCTTCGTCTGAAGATAGCGAGAATAGCCGCCGAATAATTCGTCTGCCCCTTGCCCGGCCAGGATGCGCCGGTGGCCGTGCTCTCCCGCCCAGCGAGCTACAAAGAAAAGTGTGGTGGCAATGGAAGCATTTACGGGATCAATCTTGGGAATGACCCTCAAAACGGCACGCAAAGCATCTTCAACCGAGCCGGGATCAATTACAGCCTGCTCAAGCTTAAGCCCAAGCTCCTTGGCCACGCGTCGGGCGTGTTGCAGGTCATGCGAGCCCTCCAGGCCCACAACGACGCAGTCGCGCTCGGCGAGTTTTGCCACCAGAGCCGAGTCGATGCCGCCGGACAGGGCCACAACACCTTCATCGCTCCTCAGGCGGACTGCGACCTCAATGGCTTTTTCCAGATCCATGACACGGTAGCCTGGATCAATTCTGCCGACAGCCTCGCCCCGGCAAACCAGAGTTCCGGGCGGGCACTCTCCGGGAATGATGCCGAAATGGTCGCGAGCCATGCATTCCAGACCCGTGCGATCGCTCCATTTAAGGAAAAACTCGCCGCCAAATCGAAGAATGCTGTCTCGGTCTCGCGAGAGGAGGGCTTGCACATCGACTTGGGAGAGGCAAACGCCATCTAGCTCAATCCAGCCCAGAAGATCGATATGCTGTGCACCCTCTGATGTGTTGGATTTTCCACGCGTCAGGTCGAAAGGAATGCCCATGACTCTGCTGGTAGATTCCTTCTAAGGTAAGACTCTTTGGATATGGATGGTCGGATAAGAATAGCCGGCGGAAAAGCAAACCGACAGATAACGATATTCAGCATCAGCTCGACGTTTCAAGTTGACTCATTCCACATTCTTATCGACTCGTTCCAAATAATGTATGCCCGTCGGCGTTGCCTTGAGGCCATCCTGCGCCCGCTCGACCACTAATGCTTTTTCCAGCATGGAGAGATGATATTCGGCCTGAGTGGTGCTAAGTTTAAATTCCGCTTCAATTTGATCTCTCGTCTTCGATCCGCCGGCAAGAAATCTAAGAATCCGGCGTCTTTGCGGAAGCTGCAAGACCTCTAACGCGAATCTATGATCCTCGGCGGTCTCCCACCATTTGGCTTGATCGCCGGGCGGAACTTTTCCCAAATCCTGGGGGAAATCTTTGTTCATGATCTTGCACCTTTTGCCTGGTAGCATTGAAACGCAACGGTCTGAAATTGATTTTAAGCGAACTGATTGTGATAGGACTAACGATCAAAAAGAATGACCGGCATCATCTCAAATCTATTTTTTTGCACCATTTATCTCGCAGGCCTCGCTGTTGATCTCGCAGACCCGGCAGATCTCCCGTTCCTCATCCAGATGGCGCGTGGCCGTGGCCAGCACTGATGCATTGACCAGGTTCCCGGCCAGGAAGATGGCGGCTGCAATCTGGTCGTCCGGTATGCCCAGGTTGGATGCAATTCTGATATGCAGCTTCAGGCAGTGGCTGCACCTCATGGCTGCAGAGACCGCCACCGATATCAGCTCGACGGTCTTCGGGTCCAGGTTCGAGCTTCGCAAAATGGCGTTGTTGTGCAGGATCTTGGTGATGAGGATCTCAGGATTGTCTTTCATGAACGAAAAGACATACGGAACCTCACCATAAGCGCTCTCAACAGTTTTTAGGATCTCTTCGGCGGACTTTTCTTTGCCCTTTACCAAAATAGCATCAAGCTCATCTTCAAAGCTCATTATTTTCACCCTTCAACTCGGCAGAAGCTAGCGCGATTTTTTTGCCTCGCTATAATCACGCTACCAACCACTTTCGCCAAATATTAACGGACCGGGCTTTAGAAGATATACCCGGTCTCGGAAGCTGGCAATATTCTTACAAGTATATAGTCCTTCATGCGGGACGGCCTGATGGTGGCAATCTCGCCGAGCGTCACGCCCTCGTCAAAGGTTACAGCTTTTACAGCATCCTTGTAGCGTTCGTAAGGCAGCTTGACCCGCACGCCGCCCAGGTTGAGAGCGATCGGCAACGGCGAATATGAATACTCAACATCGGGCACCTGCTCGCGAACGGCATCCATCACGCGGGGCGGAGATGTGGTGAGCGGGTCTTTGGTAATATCCGCACGGGTCTTGTCCAATGCCCTTCCCACGGATTCGATGATACTGTCAAGAGTGCCGATCTCCGTTGCCTTCCTGGCGCGATGGGCAACGCGACCGATGGACGACACGTACTCGAAGGCATAAGGCAGCTCGCTCTTGTCAATCTCCGGGCCGCCTGTGACGACGACCGGCACCGTGATATTGCGGTAGAGGCTCTCCTTCCTGCGGATGCACTCGCGGAAGTTGCCGAAGATGAAGACCGCTGCATCGTGCTCGTTGATGAGGGCCGTCTCGTACTCGTTTATCTGAGCGATCTCCCGGCCCACGCCGCGCGCGAGACCCATCATGTTCGTCTTGGAGCCGTGGCGACGCAGATATTCGGCAATATCGCAGGCCGTGTGCGGCAGATGATGAATGGCCAATGTCGGCGTCACGACCGCCACCTCGGTGCCAGCCAGCGGCGCTCGCACCAATTCGCCACGTAGCTCTTTGATCAGGGCTTCCAGGACGGGCTTATCCTCGGACGGAATCAGGATGAGAAGGATGACCTCGCTTTGCGTCACATTCTTTTGCAGAACGTATCCGCCCAGGTCCTCAACCAGCTCCACGACCAGATCGTGCTTGTACAGACCTCCGGTAAACATCACTGGCTCAAGCATTTTGCATCTCCCTGATCTTCTCTTTGGTCTTGGCGATCAATTCCGGCGTAAGCGTCTCCTCCGCGGCGATGAAGAAGAAGCTCTCTTTGCTCATCTCGTTTCTGCGATTGCGAAAGCCTTCCGGGGCCACGCGTACGAGCCCATCCGTCAGATCCTGCAGGAACTCCGTCTCCAGATCTGCCACAGTCAGAGCAGATGGGTCAGTGTCCGAGGCGATGATCACAATGTCTCTGGCCGGCTGCTCTACTCTCTCTCGCCCAAAGCGGCCCCAGAGGACCTTGAGCAGATCGGACATATGCTCCTCATCATTGATCTTGACCTGGTAGCCGCCTTCCGTCTTGAGTACGTCTCCCACATCCTTGACCGTGAGCGGCGGAATTCCGGTGCGAAGAAGGCCGTAGATGGCAAAGACCGGATCCATGATGTCCATATAGACGTACAGCCTGCCGATGGACCTGATGAGGCCGAGGTCCTGCAAAATGTCCATGATCAGCTCGCGGTACTTCTTGGTTCCGAAATCCTCCTGGCCCGTGACAACGATCTTGAAGACCTCCATTGGGTCCATTCTTTAGCCCTCCAGAAGTCCCGAAACCAGGAGAGCCGCGCCTACTGCGCCGATGTACTGGGCGTATTTGGGTACACGCACTTTCAACTGAAGAAGCTCTTCCATGGCTTTGGGAAGCCCTTCCACAAGCGCAGTTCCGCCCACCATTATCACAGGCTCCTTGACCTCAACCTCTTGCAGCTGCTGCTCGTAAACCTGCTCGGCCACGGAGTGACAGGCGGCCATAGCCACATCTTCAGGCTTGCAGCCCAAAGCCAGGCTGTTGACCAGGCTTTGCGTGCCGAAGACGATGCAGTAGCTGTTCATGGCCACATTGTGATAGTCGCCTTTCAGCGCCAGCTTGCCAAGCTCTGTGATGTCCACGCCGAGCCTCTTGGCGGTCAATTCCAGGAACCGGCCCGAGGCTCCGGCGCATATTCCGCCCATCGTGAAGCCGCCGGGAATTCCGTCCTGCACGGAGATGGCTTTGTTGTCCATGCCGCCGATATCGATGACTGTGGCAGCCCCCTTCTGGGCATCGGCCAGGAAGACTGCGCCCTTGGAGTTGACTGTGATCTCTTCCTGAATCAGCTTGGCATTGATGTGCTTGCCTACCAGGAAACGGCCATAGCCTGTGACTCCCACCGCCTGAACCTCTTCCTTTTTGACGCCCGCCATCTTCAAGGCAGCCTCGAAAGCGTCCTCGGCGCTCTTCAGGACCTCATTTGTGGGAACCCAGCCGGTGCCGATGACCTCATTGTCTCTCATGATCACCGACTTGGTTGTAGTTGATCCGGAGTCGATTCCGGCTGTGAGACCTTTTTGCTTTTCTCTGGCCAGGAGGCCGCGGAATTTTACGGTCGTGACCAGCGCTTCCATCCTGGTGAGAAGCGTCTCCGCCGTTGTTCTCTCTGTGAAGGAGTAGCTCAGGACGGGAATCTTGGAGTGCTCATGAATGAACTTGCGAATCTCCGAGCGGATGATGGCGGCTTCAGCGCAGCGGAAGCAGGTCATGACGATCACGGCATCTGCAAGGTCGGGATTCTCGACGATCCGAACCGCCCGCGCCATAGCCAGATTCAGATCGCCTGAGGCAACTTTGACGCCGAACTTGTTTTCCACGTTCAGGATGTCGTCCAAAGAGACTTCGGGGTAGACGATCTTTGCGCCAACGGTATCGGCGGCGCGCTCGATCTCCTTTTGAATGCCGCTGTACTCTGCGCCGCAGGAGAGCTGAGCAATGCGAATCACTTAAGTGCCTCCAGGAATGTCTTGATCTTTTGCACAAAAACCCGTGCCTCGGCGTCGTCCGTGGGATAGGCGAGGTCGAGGAGCGGGACTCCCTTGGTTCTGATGAGCAGCCTCACCAGCTCATTGGTGCGGTTGCATCCGGCACAGCCGGTCAGCCATCCTGGGTCTTCCACGACGATGGCAGCCTCAGCCTCCTCGATGAGAGGTCCGATCAGCGCCATTCTGCCCCGCACTCCCGAGGGAACATCGACAGCCGCATAGCGCAGCCCCTTCTTCGGCTCTTCAGGAGTGACGTTCAGGGGAGGTGATTGAATATCATTGGCCGTGGCGAGCTTGCGCACCGATTCCGAGACAACAAGCGCCTTGTGGCCCATCCTCTCCACAAGGTCTGAGAGGATCATGCTGGTAGGAGGATAAACGATAACTTTAGCCATTTTGTTGTACCTCAGATTAAACCCTCTTTGATAATATCTTCAAGTTTATTCGGCATAAGAGGCTTCTTCTTCTCCGGGACAGCCGGGACTTCGCCGGTCGCTGCCAGCGCCCGGGAGATCATGGGCAGCATCTTGGCCTCGGCCTCGATCATGTAAAATCCCGGTCGAGCACCGCCGCCTCTGCGACCGCGGCAGCGGCGAGGATCGCCGGGCGGAAAGCCTCTGTCTTTGATGAAGATGCCGGCAGGGTCAAGGGAGCGGATCTCCTCGATCAGCGCGTTGATCACTTCCTCTTCGCCGTTCACCACGACGCCAAAGCAGGTCTCTTTGACATTGACATCATACTTTGAGCCGTAAATTTTCATGGCGATATCCGAGGGAAGAATATCCGACTCGGAGGATGTAATCACATACTTTGTGATCCTCACTTATCGCACCTCCAGAACGTAAATCGTCTCCCCTTCTTTGACGTCCTTCAGCTTTTCGGGTTCCAGCACGCGGCCAATTATATTTGTGGCCTCGAACTTCTCGCCGGAGGGGCCGTAGCGTTTGTCCGCGACCAGCCGCACTCCCACCAGGCCGATCTTCTTGGAGACCTGATTGGAGATGCCGATGGAGCCCGCCGGTATCGGGCCGGTGGGTTTGTTCTCAGGCAGCAATTCCTTGTAGCTGACCGCGTCGATCTCCGGCTTGAAGAGAATTGTATTTTCATAAACAAAATAGACGGGTAAGGGACCGACGGGCCGCTCTTTTAAGCCGGTGACATGCCGGAAATAATCCAAGGTCTTGGGAGCCAGATCATGATATAGCTCGATAGCTACGAGACGGTTGGCGGGCATGGTTAAGAGCTTTACTTTTTTCGCTTTGAGGATCTCCATGGTGGCTCTTGGGTCTTGCTTCACCACGACTGCATCCTCGCCGCCCTGGCCGTCCACCTCGACCTCTATTCCCCGCTCTTTCAGCAGCAGCAGTGCATCCGAGAGCTTGCTGCCCATGAGCATGATGCGTTCCGGCTTAACCCTGACTGTAACCAACTGACCGGGTCCGGCCAGCTTCACCATGTCCATTCCGGCATTGACGTGCCCAACAACGGAGTGTCCGGGATTAGATGTGCGATCGGCCTTGTAGATGAATATCCTGCCTAACCCTCTTCCGCTGGTCCTGACCGTTACCGCGCCCTCCAGGCGCGGCTCGCGGTGCTCGAATATAATGGGCTCCGCCAGCAACTGGTCCGACGAGATGTACGAGCTGGAGACGGAATCAACCTTAAGAGTGCCGCCCCGTGTCAGGGCCAGGAAGAATTCAGCCCCGTAAGGTGCATCCTCCATCAGCTCGACCTGGACTTCGGTGAAGACTTCCATGCCGTCTTCCAGAGGCAGTGTCATGTCTTGTGTGGCCAGCTTCTCGGTCAGATCCTGCCATTCCACAATGGGCTCAATCGCTAAAATCTTATCTCCGATCTCAAGCCGATCCAATGTGTTCTTGCCGCCCACCACATGAGCCAGAAGGCCGCCTTCTGCCGGGACGCCGTAAGCCGCGCTATGCCTGCGACGCACGAAAATGAGCTGGGTCTTTTCCGCCTCAAATCCGGCGGCGCCAATTACTATCTCCCAGCGATTGTACTCATGGGCCTCGCGGCCAAAGGAAATGGATGATGAAAAAGGTCCGAAGGCGACGCCGCTCGTTGAAGCCCATCTAACCTCCGATGATACGATATCATTTATGCTCTCGTGCCAGATCTTTTGCAGGTCGTTCTCCAGAAGCTCGATTCTGAGCTTGCCCTTGGTGGTGTTGAGCCAGTAGGAATTGGTCTGGAGAGACTGCTCGCCTCTGCCCTTGACCACACCGATGATCGCACCTTGGGCAGGCTTTGCCCCCGCCGCCTTTAGGGCCTCTCCGAGGCTTGATTTCTCATCCAGCTCGATCTCTTTGCCATCAACGAAGACTCTCAAATTAACTCCCCAGCATCTCCTTCTCTTCATCTTCCGTGATCTTGGCCAAGACCTCCTCAGGAAGACCGGTGAATACTGCTTTTCCGTTGCGCATGAGCATGGCGCGGTCGCACACATTCTTCACGAAATCCATGTCGTGGCTGACTATGACGAAGGTCTCGCCCAGCTCCTCGCGGGCGTTGAGGATGGACTTCGTCACCTCAATCTTGGTTATGGCGTCCATGGTTCCCGTGGGCTCGTCCAAGATGACGATGCTCGGCTCTTTGATCAGGACCTGAGCCATGGCGACTCTGTGCCTCTCTCCTTCCGACAGCTCGTCGGGCATCTTTTCCAGTACCGCTTCTGCCTGCTCTTCCGAGAATCCGACCGTCTCCAGAGTGTGAATGGCTTTGCGCTCTGCCAATTCAAAGGGCAGGGAGAGGCCGATAGCCTCGGTGAGGTTTTCGATGACGCTGCGGGATGGATAGAGCGTGTACTCCTGATGCAGGATGCCGATGTACTTGGTGGCGCGGCCTCTGCCGTTGGAGCCGAGGACGGTAAGGTCCACCCAGTCGTCTCCCACCCGCACCGAGATGCTGCCTGCGGTTGGTGTGATGATGCCGCTGATCATCTTGGAGAATGTGGTCTTGCCGCCTCCCGAGACGCCGACCAGACCGAAGATCTCGCCTTCATTTACTTCAAGGCTGACATTGTCCACGGCCTTGACCACGCCCCGGTCAATGCTGATGTATCTCTTGGCCAAACCGTTGGCCTTGATTATGGGCGCTCCTACTTTAACAACTTCTCGCTTGCCAAGCTCTCCGGCCATAGCCAGGAACTGTGCTGCTACGTCTTTGGGCGCGCCTTGCGCCTTGATTTCGCCGTTATCAAGCAGAATTGCCCTGTCGGCCAGCTCCACCATGACGTCTTCCCAGTGGCTGGTGATGATCAGGGTCATCTTGAAGTCCTGCACGGCGCGCTTGATAGACTCATGAACCACCTTTGCCGTGCCCGGATCGAGGGTTCCCGTCGGCTCGTCGGCCAACAGCACCATGGGCGACTTGGCAAGCTGGCGGGCCAGGACGACGCGCTGCTTCTCGCCGCCGGACAGCTCTCTTGCCACGTGCATCAGCCGGTGGGATAAGTTGACCTCATCGAGCAGGTCTGCGGCGCGGTGAACGCTCATGGAGTCTCCCGTCTCTTCCACGGCACGCATAACATTCACAATGACGCGCTCGTCGCCGTAGAGAGCAAAGGTTCTCTGCAGCATGATGGCGATTCTCTTGGAGATATCGCGGCGCAGAGGATCGTTGATATCCAGAGCTGCGAAATCTGCCTCAACGGCGTTTAAAACTCCGCCGCATTTGCATTTCTCTCCCGCGCGACTGGGCGGCTCGACGTGCCTGCATTTCTCGCATCGGGCCACATGGAAGATTATGCTTCCGCTGATGCCGGGGAACGATTCCACGCCTCGCAAAACATGCATCAGAACGCTCTTTCCTGAGCCGCTCCGGCCCAGGATTCCTACAGACTCGCCCTCCTCTATAACCAGATTAATGCCCCGCAGGGCAACGACCTCACCGAAACGAACCGTCAGATCCCGAATCTCAATAAAAGGTGCCAAATCTATCATGCCCCATAAGCTCTAGTATAATGTAAGATTCATCCGGTACCAATCCTTGGCTCAATGCTACTTAAGTTTATCCGACGCAATAAATTGGCCCGACCGATAACGATCGTTACAGCAATTTTCCCAAAAGATCGGACAAAGTCGGGGGTTTGGTGCGAGCGTTTCAAATGAAATTCGTATGATTGCGCCTGTCCATCTGCAAGAATTCTAGCAGGAATCAACATCCATTAGCCTTTCCCGTCATCTCGTCGATCTCCACTCTGATGATAGCAGTGCGCTCTAAGGTTGCGACTGGATACGCAAAGGGCTCTTGATGGTAGTGGTGCATGATCAGGTCCAAAGCTTCCTGCTTCTCCACTGCATCCTCAACAAGAGCGGCTTTGCCAAATCCGATGACGCTTCGATAATGCATGGTACAGCGGTCCGCGGTCCTCACCAGCACGTGATCCATGTCCATCTCGAAGCATACCTTTGGTTTTCTCTTGATAAGATCCAGCTTTCGTCCTTCGAGCGCCGAGTGGAAATACAGGACTCCTTTTCGATAGCCAAAGCAGAGAGGCACCAAGTAAGGGATGCCTGCCTCGGAAAATGCCAGCCTGCAAACGTCTGCACCGCGAATTACCGACTCAATTGCTTCGGGATCGCGGATTTCACGATCAGTTCTTCTCATGATTCACCTCGTGATTATTTGCGTTCATACGCCACCCATTATAAGCTAAAGTTAGTTGCAGGGATTAAATGAAGAAGGTGGTGATAGAAAAAAATAGAGTAATTAACGTGGGATTCTAAGATTCACAATTACATGGGTCAGCTCCCGTTACGGGAATCGCGGGTAAATCCGGCGTTCTTGAATTCACATCAATTGAATACAATCTATTAATTAAAAATAATATGGTGAAGTGGTCTTTTTTATTCAATATACTATACGTAATCTCTCTAGAATTATTTGTTCCATCAATTGTATTAATATGACCAAATCCGGTTTGTGGCGATGTATTATGTATCACATCAAGAATACTAAAATCCTTATCAAGGTACTCTTTATTAAATGAATATGAGATATCCAAATCTTTGATAGATTTTTTACCGGAGTTCCAAATGCAAACAGGTTGTGCGTATAACTGGCTTATAGAGCTGTTATTTATTTTAATATTCGTCTCATGGATCGCATATTCGTCAAGAATTTTCAAAGGCGTCTCTATTTTGTAGCTAATTTCAGCCTTGGGCTCGAAAGGCCCTGTATTCGTTAACCAAGCAGTAAAAATGCCGACTAAAAGAAGAACAAAAATAGGTGCTAATACATGCGTGAGCCACCAATTGCCAGATTTAGGATTGCCGGAATCAGGCATTAATCAACCTCGCAGCGTTAAGTGAACTTTGCTAATATTTAACTTTTTGCTGGTGGCTTTCTTGGAATACTTTTATTATAATGGAAACAATCGTGATGAAACCAAATGCTAGACCAATAGAGATAATGCTCATTCCTGCGTTATTATCGTCAGATATCTTTGATGAAAAAATTCCAATGCACATTATAAAAACTGATATAGCCATAAATCCCCAAATCAAATTATCATTGAACAGGTTCTTGATAATCCAATCAAGAATGCAATTTGGGAAATCCTTTAAGGTCTTTGTTAAAGACATGCTAACCATCACCTATTGCATATCGAGAATGTCCTGCTCATATCTATAAGACTACTTGATGTTCCCAAATATAAGCTCTTTCATTTTAATTATCATAGGGCCTATATTTAAAGTTTTTAATAACTACCGCGTTTTGACATGCATTTTAAGATACCTTCATATCTCGGAGACTTTACAGAGCCGGATGAAAGCTTTGCATCAGTAGCTTTGCGAAGATTGAAATAATCCCAAGTATAAATAACAAAGCCAATTCCATGAAACAAACTTTGAACGAGAACCTGGTAAAAGCTCTCTTCTCATCCCGCTCGAAAGAGTTCGACATCCTCCTGGGCCTCTTGGCGCTGGCAATCCCCGATTGGGATAAAGTTGAATACGTCCTGGAGGGCAAAGTCGGCATAGGCGAATTGGGATGGCACGCCATTTACGATTTATTCTGTTCGTTCAATGAAAACAACCCAGGAGAGAGCGTTTTTCCCGGAGGGCTCTGGCTGTCCATGGGCTTTGCTATGGACAAGAGCCTGGGGGGATGGGAAGTGGATACATCTGCGGTGAAGCTCATCTTCAAGGTGGGAACTGAAAGTTAAAGCAAGCAAAGACGATTGAGCAAAGATTGATAAGCAGACGGTGACACTTGATTTTGAACTGGGGCCAGGCAGCCCTGTCGCTCCAGCAAAGTATCTCGCATCTTACCGCAAAATGAATTAGGTGAAGACAATGGCAATGTCGATCAAGTTCACAGTCACCCTGACGATTTTCCTGCTCATAGGAGTCGGCCTCGCCGGGCTGTTCATGCAGCCGCATGTATCTTATGATGCCTGGAATATCAACAAATCAAGCTTTCCCGCAAACGCTAGCTCAGAAGAGAAGCTGACCTTCCTCCTCAGCTATGCCATTCTCGCGCCATCCAGCCACAACAGCCAGCCCTGGAAGTTCAACGTCTCCGGGAATCAGATCGACATTTATGCCGACAAATCAAGATGGCTGCAATACGCCGATGCGGACAAAAGGGAGCTGCATATATCCTTGGGCTGCGCCCTGGAAAATCTCCTCGTAGCAGCGGAGCATTTTGGGTATGAAACCAATGTGACTTACCTGAACGAAGGCGATCTTGTTGCAAGGATCAGGCTTGAGCAAAAGAGCCTGACTGCACAGGTTCCTGCACAGGCTCCTGCACAGGCTCCTGCACAGGACTCACGCCTCATCGATGCCATTGTTGCTCGCAAGACCAATCGCAACGCTTACCTGGATCGCCCTGTTGCCGAGGCGGATCTGCAGAAGCTTCAAGATAGTGCCAAAGGATTCAGCAAAGATCAGGGCATTCAGTTTTATCTAACCTCGGACCCGGAGATCAGAAATAAGTTCCGGAACCTCGAAATCGTGGCAGATCAAACCCTTTACGCAGATGCAAATTACAAGGCCGAATTAGGCCATTGGCTGGGGCAGGGCGTGATGGGGCCTACGGGCGTTCAAGCCCTTGCTACTCAATTGGCCGTGGTCTTCCTGGATGTCGGCCCTGAAGAGACCCGCAAGGATGCTGAGCTTGTGAACAGCACTCCTGTCCTCGGTTTCATCAGCACTGCGGAAAACGACAGCATATCTCAGGTCAAAGTCGGCCAGGCCTTCGAGCGGTTCTGGCTGGAGGCCACGGCTCTAGGCATCAGTTTGCAGCCCATGAGCCAGATACTGGAAGTGCCGGAGACCAAAGCCGAGCTGACAGAAATACTGTCGACTGGCATTGGCGGCTTGGGATATTCGGGATATCTGCAACACATCTTCCGATTGGGCTACGCGGAGCCCGTCGAAGATCATTCGCCGAGAAGGGCGATAAGCGAGGTCTTGATCTAAAGGAGAGCCAAGGCGGCCTCTCCTCTGTAAATCATTTCCAGATTTACTATTAGGAGACCAAAATCTCTTCAAATATTATCTCATAAAAATTAAAAAATTATCTCATCAAAGTTATTTCTTCGGCTATCATCCTGGTAAGTGACTTTCAAATTCCACACTATATGATTTTTATATACCTTTGATCGATCTTCTACGGTTAGTTTCGGTCAGTCGAGAATTTAAAAAGAGGGAATTATGGAAAAAGATCGATTTGTGCGCGGCTGGAAGAAGATGCAAGAGATCGACGGCGAAGCGGGGGAAAAGGTCAAAGACAACCTTAACGACATTTCTCAGGATCTGGGAAGATACATCATCGAATACTCTTTTGGCGATGTCTATTCCCGTGAGGGGCTCACGCTAAAGCAAAAAGAGATCGCGGTCGTAGCCGCGCTGACCGCTATGGGAAATGCCTCGCCGCAATTGAGAGTGCATCTGCACGGAGCTTTGAACGTGGGATGCTCTGCGGATGAAGTTAAGGAAGTCATCTTGCAGATGGCCGCCTATGCGGGATTTCCTGCCGCCATCAACGGAATGAATGCGCTCAAAGAGGTTCTGTTAGAGCGGAACGAGAAAGGCTCCGCCGCCCCATCTGAAGAGAGCGCAAGCCAAAAATCAGAGGAAAATCGCTACGATCTGGGAGTGAAATGGCTCTCCAAGCTCGATCCTGATCAGGTCGGACGATTGCAGGAAAGCTTTGGAGAATTTGCGCCCGAGCTCGCCAGATACGCTATCGAATGGGGCTATGGTGATATTTACAGCAGGCCGGGCCTGGCCATCGAGCTGCGCCAGATCGCCACCATTGCGGCTTTGGCGGCCCTTGGAACTGCTGCGCCTCAATTGAAGTTTCACATCAACGCCGGGCTTAACCTGGGCCTGACAAAAGAGGAGATCATTGAGATCATGATCCTGATGACTGTTTACGCTGGGTTCCCGGCGGCACTCAACGGCGTGTTTGCTGCTAAAGACGTGCTCGAAGAGCGAGCGAAATTGAAGAAAGATAATTGAAGAGACAGCTTGAAGGGAGATAATTGAGGGAGATAACCTTGAAGGAGGCATGAAATATGGGCTACGAAAAAACGCTGGAAGGCTTGAGCCGTCTCGTTGATGATGATCTTGGGGAACTAATCCGGATTGTGGCGGAAGAAGACGAAAAATACCATCCGTTTGTAGGAGAGGTATGCAGGGCAATGGAGGATTACATGCTGCGGGGAGGCATACGCATGGCCTCGTGCAGCACGCTGATTGTCTATCAAGGCTACGCAGGTCGAATCGATGAGAACGTCATCAAAGTTGGAACTGCTATTGATCTCTACCGGCAGAGCATTCTTGCCCATGATGATATTGCCGATGCCGAGCTTTTCCGCAGAGGCGGCAAGACCCTTCATAAGATCTTCGAAGAGAAATTCAATGAACATTTCGGAATCGGGACGGCCATATTTGCCGGAAATGTCTTCTATTCCCTATCCCTGGATGCAATAATGCGTTCCGGCTTTGAGCAAAAGAAGATCGTCGAGGCTGTCGGCCTTTTGGCGACGGGCTATCGGGAGGTCAATGAGAGCCAGATGCTGGATCTGCTGTTTGAGTACAGGGCACCGGATGCGGC
>RPOO01000044.1 GCA_003857025.1 Methanothrix sp. | reverse complement strand
GCCTATTCGATCTTCCTGGCCGCCACCTCGATGGCGCGGATGACGCTGTCTTTGGGGATGATGGTCGCCACAGGAATTGATAAAATCCGCTCGACCGTGGGGCTGACGATGGGTGCGCACACCAGCGCCGATGCGCCGTCGCGCTCGGCCCGGATGGCGGCGATGATGGCCTCCTCGATGGTGGTGGCCGAATACTCCCGCAGTGTGAGCATCTTGTCGCCGATCTTCATCTTCTTCTCGCTGATCTTGTCGAGCACCGGACGGGCGGCGATGATGGCGATGAAGTTGCCTTCCGAGCCCTCAAGCTGGCGGATGGTCTTGACGATCTGGCGCAGCGTGGTGATGTTCGGCTCCCTGTGACCGGATAGGATCTTGTAAAGCGTGCTTTGCGGGATGTCGGATGCCTTGGAAAACTCCCTGGCGGAGAGGCCCAATTCGCCCAGCACTTCCTTCAACGCCTCTCGCAGATTCTCGTCTGACTGAAAGGCCGCCCGCATCACCCTCTCTACATTTGGCATACTATTGGACAATGCCTGGCAAATATTTCTACTTTTGGGTCGCGAATGCGAAGCGGGGCAAAGGGTTAATATCGATCTTTGCCTGGTTCTTGTTACAAGCGTACATTCCAATTTGAGCTTTTGGACAATTAGGGCAAAAATTGCCTCAAAATAGAAAACGTTATATTCTCCATTAAGAGAAGTTTCCTCTCATGGGCGAATACCGGGTCCGGTGTGTAAAAGATGGAAGTGAGCAGCCTCATTTTTCCCTTAGCTGTCCAAATGATGATTCCCTTTTGCGCGCCGACTACAAAGCCAAGCGCCTGGATTTGAAAGATTTTCCCGGCATCTGGCGTTTCCTGGACTGGCTCCCTGTGCAGGGCATCATCCCCGAGGCCTGCCAGGGCTCCGTGACCTACCGCAGCCTCGGCCTGGCTGGCGTTCTGGGATTGAAGAACCTCTTCATCAGCTTTTCCGGCTACTGGCCTGAGAAAGGAGCAAGGATGACCACCTGCAGCTTCAAGGATCTGGAGGCCCCGCCTACCGTGCAGCGGCTGAAGGAAAAAGGCGGCAGTCCAACTCTGGTGGTGGCATCGGCTGGCAACACCGCCCGCGCCTTTGCCCAGGTTGCATCGCAGACCGGCCAGCCTCTTGTTCTGTTTGTCCCGGAAAAGGCCCAAAAAAGAATCTGGACCACGGTCGAGCCGGGGCCGGTGAAGCTGGTAGCCGTACAGGGCGATTATTACGATGCCATCACGGTCGCGGAAAAGGTGCAATCGCGGCCCGGCTACGTCCCGGAAGGCGGAGCCAGGAATATAGCCCGCCGGGACGGCATGGGAACGGTGATGCTGGACGCCACACTCAAGATTGGCCGCATCCCGGATCACTATTTCCAGGCAGTGGGCAGCGGCACGGGCGGCATCTCCGCCTGGGAAGCCTGCCTGCGGCTGAACGGAGATGGCCGCTTTGGGTCCAACCTCTCCCGGCTGCATCTGGCCCAGAATGTGCCCAACGCTCCCATCTACTTTGCCTGGAAGTGCCGGGAGCCGGATGCCTGCTGCGCGGATATGTTCGACGATGTGCTCTTCAACCGCAGGCCGCCTTTCGCCATTCCTGGCGGGGTCAAGGATGCGCTGGAAGCCACGAAGGGCGAGGTTTACGGCATAACGGACAATGACGCAACAGCCGCCAAGCGGCTCTTCGAACAGTCAGAGGAGATCGACATCCTCAACGCCCCGGGCGTGGCCGTGGCGGCCTTGCAGCAGGCGGTGAGCCTGGGAACTGTTCAATCAGACGATATAATTCTTCTCAATATTACAGGCGGCGGCGTAGAACGGGTCAAAGAGGATTGTACTCTGCATCATCTGCCGCCCGATATCACCATCGAAGCTTCACACTGGGAGGACGCAATAGAATTTCTGGAGGCAGGAGCATGAGCCAGATGACAAGCCAAATAACGAGCCAGATCACAAACAAATCGACAAATCAAGCAGCAAGTCTTGCTGCAAATCAAGCAGTTTCAGTTCACATTATTACTGATCATGCTGCTGCAGACGAATTCGCACTACCTTTGACATTGACCATCATCGGCGGTGTGGACAAGGAGGGGAATGCGGACGACGTTAGTGAGGTCGAGATCATGCGAGGAGAGATCATCGGCATCGTCGGCCCGACAGGTTCCGGCAAGAGCACTCTCATCGCCGACATCGAGCAGTTCGCCCTCGGCGACACACCCTCCGGTCGCAAGATCCTGATCAACGGCCATGTTCCGGAAAATGAGCTTCGAGCAGACCCCAGAAAGAAGCTGGTGGCCCAGCTCTCCCAGAACATGCACTTCCTGGCGGACATGTCCGTGGTCGAGTTCCTGAAGATGCATGCCAAGTCCCGCGGCAAAGACCCTGAATTAGCGGAGAAGGTCATCCTCCTCGCCAATACCCTCACCGGCGAGCCTATCAATCCCGTTCATCAGCTCACCATCCTGAGCGGCGGCCAGTCTCGCGCCCTAATGACCGCAGACATCGCCGTCATCAGCGATTCCCCAATCGTTCTCATCGATGAGATCGAGAATGCAGGCATCAAGAAGCAGGAAGCCCTCCGCCTCCTCTCCGGCGAGGGCAAGATCGTAGTTGTAGTAACCCATGACCCTATGCTGGCTCTCATGGCCTCTCGCAGAATCGTGATGAAGAACGGCGGCATGACCAAGGTCATAAGCACCAGTGAGCAGGAGCAGCGCATCTACAAAGACATTGAGAAGGTGGACGGCTGGCTCACCGGCCTGCGGGAGACCATTCGCCAGGGCGAGGTAGTCGCATGAGGATAGCGGCAACATATTGGTGGTTGGAGACCGCAGCATGAAGATGGTCGTCGTGGCCGGAACACCGGGATCGGGCAAGACCTCGGTGCTGATGCATGCCGTCAAAGACCTCAAGAAAGCTGAACTGCGCCCGGCGCTGGTTAAGATCGACTGCATGTGGACCGAGGACGACACCAGGTTCAAGCGTCTGGGCGTGCCCGTGGCCGTCGGCCTCTCCCGTGACATGTGCCCGGATCACTATGCGATCTATAATGTGGACGATATGTTGCAGTGGGCCGTGGACCAGGGCGCAGACATCCTCCTCAACGAGACGGCGGGCCTCTGCCTGCGCTGCGCCCCGTACCCTGACAAGGCTCTCGCCGTCTGCGTAATCGATGTGACCACAGGCCCCAACAGCCCGCTCAAAGTCGGGCCGCTGCTCACCACCGCCGACGTGGCTGTGATGACCAAAGGCGACCTCGTTTCCCAAGCGGAGCGGGAGGTTTTCCGGGAGCGCATCCTGGAGGCCAATCCGCGCTGCAGGATCATCGAGGCCAACGGCCTATCCGGTAAAGGCTCCGCAGAGCTGGCCGAGCAGATTCGCTCCTGGCCGGATATAAGCGGCGAGATGGTGCTGCGCCATAACCCGCCCCTGGCCATCTGCACTCTTTGCACCGGAGAGCTTCGGGTCAGCAAGGAGCGCCATCAGGGCATGTTGCGCCATCTGGACGGCTTCATGGAATACAGCGGCGAGTGAATAAAGCGAGAAAAAAGGCAAGGAAAAAAAAGGAAAAAGCATGTCTGAAATCGCAAAGCTTCTGCCCGGCTTCAACTGCGGCGAATGCGGCATGAAGAGCTGCCGGGATTTTGCCGCCACGCTCGTCGACGTGAGCGGCCTGGACAGGTGCACCATCCTCAAGCAGGATCGGTTCCGGGGCCGGTCGGAGGAGATCACGAAGCTCCTGGCCGTCTCCGAAAAGCGGGAGGAGATCGTCGGCGTTCTGGACGGCCTGCACGCGGAGTTCACATTGGCCCCGCTGCCCGGCGAGCCCTCCTGCCGGGAGGATCTGCACCCGTTCAACCCGGAGGCGCAGTTCAAGGAAGGCGACACTTTCCGCTACCGGCCCCTGGGCTGTCCCATCACCCATTTTGCCAGCGTCCTCAAGTACGACCGGGGAATCGTCACCGTGCACCTGGTCGGCCCCATTCATCTTCTGGACGGCTCGCCGTCTCCTCGGGACATCGGCATCTGCATGGTGGTGGCCTTCGAGGGCGTGATAGGCAGCGGAAAGAGGCCGGAGGTGGGCGAGACGGTGCGGTTCCTGCCTCAGCACTGCATGATGAAGAAGGTGCACTCTGGTGTAATCTTACATTCAGTCGGAAATAGGCTAAGAATAGAAGCCATTGATCTAAAAGTGTGGTAGTCTTTCACTCACTATGATGCATAAAGTGCATCGGGGTGAGCGCAATGAAGAAGTCCATGATATGTGTAAACTGGAACAAAATTCAGCTAAAGAATGACGTGACTTCCTCTCATGCCCCGAAAGAGGCAGGGCTTCCTGCGTCATCGATCTGACTTGCTCTGAATCGTTTGCTCAAAGTAGGGGTTGGATCTTGATAGGCTCTTCCTCTCAGTCCGAGGGTGCAAATGTTCAGGCTGGCATTGATGTCTCGATCCATCACCAACCCACAGTTAGGGCAAGATGGGTTCGGTCCGCCAGCGTCTTGGGAACCATTATGTCGCACTGGGAGCATTTTTGAGATGCATATCTTGCATCTACCAGTTCTACCACTTTGCCAGCCTTTGCAGCTTTGCTTTGAGTGAACTGGATTAGTCTGCCCCAGGCATGGTCTTGGATATGCTTTGCTAGAAGGTGAAAGACTTATACCAGCCTTCTCCTTTGAATCTAGGGTATCCTGGATTCTCTCTGGCATTGATCCTTCGGAAGAACGCTTTGAAAGACCTATCCAGCCTGCGAAGCACATCTTGAAGTACCTGAGAAAAGACGGCTTTGAAATTGCCATCTTTCTTCTCGGCACCCAGCATTGCTGCTTGATCCTCATAGCTTCGGCTGACGCCTTCAGACTCATAGGCGTCCTTCCTATCCGCCAATGCCAGATTATAGAAGATACCTGCAAGTATCAAGAGTCAAGTCTAACGAAGCTTCTTGTTGCTTGTTAGGGTACATCCTGAACTTATAGGCAGTCTTCATCCCTGTTCCTACTCTATCAAAATATCTATGGACCACTAACTAGATATCGATTTCGCTTCAAGTTCAATAGCATCAGGCACGGCATTCATCCCGACCCCTGAAGGGAGCGGGTTTTCTGCCTGCTTTTCTATAATTCACCATTCACCACTGCCGTTTTCGTTACAGGAGTGGCGGACGCGGCGGCTCATCATCGTCCAGGAAATGATTCTGGCTATCCCATTTTGCGTCGTTGTGAGCTTCAAGCCCCATCCGGTAGTTTTCTTCTCTGGCAAACTCTCGAACTGACGGCGTCTGGTAGTCTGCCTCGGCAGGCTTCCAATTCGAGCTTGTGAAATCCTTAATGGACGCCACCTGATCTTCGTTTTCGGCTGCCAACCACGTATGGCTGGCGGGAGACCAGCCGCCCGAAGATATGGTGGGCAAATAGAAGCTGTACTGGCTCCAAAAGGAATTATTGCGAAAAGACTCAACCAACGGATAATTCTCGGAACGATTGTGATATTTTATCTGACGAAATTCAGGCCGCATGATCGTGGCGGCCAGGAATACGGACGCCAGCTGCGAGGTGCTGTCGTTGATCACAAAGGACGCGACGGCGGGTGTCCGATTGATGCCCGGATAGCTCATCCCCAGGCCATACGAATCGGTGCCGCTGAAGAGATACATTATCCCTCCGGCGTTTGAAGCCAAAACAAGCGCAAAGACCAGAATCGGCAGCGTGAGTCTCTTAAGTCTCATAGTAATTGCTCTATGTCCTCGGATTGATATAACGCTTTAGGATGGCGAGACGAACGAGTCAAGACCGATGCGCTCCATCTGGCGCTTGGGGCGATTTGCGCGCACACCGCACTCTTTGAGAGGAAGACAATTTTAGGTTAGATAAAAAGGATTGCAGGAAAAATTCGCGACATCATGGCCAATACGCGATGTAACGCCCCTTTTCGGGCAATCAAACCGGAATGCTCCTGCATGACGACTAACGAAGATGCATTGGTGGTTGATTTCGAGCTTATGCCACGTCCTCTTGCGGACGGAAAAAAACCAACTTGGCGGCATTCTACCGACACGTTTAAATGCAGTACTGCAAAGGGTTGTGATCGGAAGGGCAGGTAGATCAGCTGGAAGATCGCTACCTTGGCATGGTAGAGGCCTCGGGTTCAAATCCCGACCTGTCCATTTTCGGGTACTATTTTTAACGAATAGCTTTTTTTGCGGCGTTCCTTGTTTTAGTTTTCTTTGTAGCTTCTGCATGTAAGCGGAAGTCTTTTTGCTGCATAAATTTTTATATGGATAAGGAACCACCATCGATTATTTGCTGGGCTTCTACACTCCGGTCGATCAATTTGTTGTGGATGCACTGGCCCTCATTTCCGCGTTCAATTCCGTGCGGCTGAACCCTGCATATCGAAATATCTGCATTCCCCCAGTGGGCGTCGAATGCATTGAATGTCTGGATAGCGGTTGTTGCTCGCATGAGTGCGATGCAGAGGGGTATTGCCGTTGATCGGAACACATATTCGCTAAAAAAAATAAATATTTTTAATATCTTTGCAATAATAGATGCAGTGGCGGTAAAAATTTATTCTCTAAGTAAATTATATATACTGTTATGTTCATAAGCTAATTAATAAGGTGAGTGGCATGAAAAAGATAATTTGCAAGAATTGCGGAGTTGTTAATGAAGTCAGCCTGGAAGCTCTGAAAGAAGATGAAGACGATTGGCTGCAATGCACCCTCCCAGAAGGATTTGAGTGGTCGCTGCCCGCGGGCAAGATTACTCCCATTATCGGCGATCCGATTTACATCTCAGCAGTAGGCGAGCATCTATCCTACGATCAATTTCTGGAAGAATACAATATTGATCCTGAGATCGCATATAATCTGATGCGCGGAAGGATGAATGCGCATACTGCAGCCAGGATAGCAAATAGACAATCCAGCAAACAGGCCGGTAGGCAGGCCAAAGTGAAGATGCAAGTCGGCTCAAAGATTAGATCGCAAAATTGGCTGGACGATGATGATTGGACTGCCTGACAGCAGATGAGCCGCACATTGGTTGCGAGATCTTGACTGATGAGTGCCCCGGTGAAAGGATCACGGCAGCCTCGTCCATATTTATGAGGAATCAACAGAGGATTACTATTTGCCCGCATTCCAATCTATTTTTTCTAAGATTATGCTTTAATCTCATCTTGTTGCATCAAAATTTCTTGAATTACATTCATTTTTTGGTTATTCATCGATAGCCTCCGCACTAGGTCTAGATAATTTTAGCCTTTTTCAAAGTGCAGAGCTGATAGAGATTAAAAGCAAAAGCTGTAACCATCATGATAACACCTACTCTTTGTACGGCAGTAACGAGCACTCTCCCCGCCCCAAAGACTCTTTTTATCACAGCATGAGGTCTTTCGCCTGGCGATCTCAAAACGCTTATCAACCGATTGCGCTCTTTGTCCAGTTCACCAAGTGTTTTCTCCGTTGTTCTTCGCTTTATAGTAAAATCAATACCTTTCGCCGGCGCGCCGAAATAACCTCTATCTCTCAGCACGATTTCATCTTTGGTGGATAGATCAACCTGGCTATCCTGCAATCCGCATGGCTGCGGCGCAGTGTCTAGGCAATTCTAAAGATTTTAGAGCTATCGACCTGTTGCAGAAGGCATTGAACGATTACAATAGCAGCGTCCGAAGCAAAGCCGCTCTTTCTCTTGGTGGAATTAAGAGCACAATCAAGATTATTTAAATCCCCTTTTAAACGCAGCCAGATAATAAATCGACGCTGCCACAAGCCAACCTGCGCCCGAAAGAAGAACGATTCTGCCGCTGGGAATCAATGCCTGCGCAGCGAAAATGGCCAGCATCAGAACAACTGCCAACCGCTGCAGATGCGGGAAGAAGGGCGCTTTCCAGGCCGACTTATTCGGATTGCTCTCCTGCAAGATACTGTGCAGCTTTGGCTGGCTCAAGGCTATCATCAGCCAGGAGAAGAGAAATCCAAATCCGGAGAGGCTGGCCAGCCATAGATAAGCAAAGGCGGGAAAGAGATAGAACACAAGAGCCCCAAGAAAAAGCACCATGCCGGAAGCGGCAATGGATGGTAACGGCGTGCCTGCGCTCCCCACTTGGGAAAACGCGGATGGGACATAGCCGTCTCGCGAAAGAGAGAACAAAACCCTGGACGTAGCATAGACTCCCATGCCGATGGTGGAAAGGGCGGCGGTCAGAACCACGAAGTTCATGGCAATGGCCGCCCCCGGACCAAGAAGAATGCGGAAGGCATCAGTGTACGGACTGGTGCTGATTCCCGCCTGGCTCCAGGGGAGAATGCTCACCAGAACCGCGGTCGAGATCATGTAGAGGGCGACTATGGCAAGAGTGCTGCTGATTAGCGCCCAGGGAATATCTTTCTCCGGGCGCAGGCTCTCCTCAGATGCCATGCCGATGGCTTCGGCTCCGCCGTAAGCGAAGATGACGATCATCATTGCACTCAGGATTCCGGCAAGCCCCATTGGCGCGAAACCTCCCCAGCCCGACGACGCGCCTATGCCATCTGCGGCTCCGGCTCCCAAGGCGTTAATGCCGGAAAGGCCGCCCAGCGTTCCAGTGGGGCCGAGCAACGCTGCCGCTCCAACCAGGATGAAGGCGACCAGGGCCAGGGTCTTGATCATGCCAAGCCAGAATTCCGCCTCGCCGAAGAGGAGAACTCCCGCGCCGTTCACTGCCACAACCAGCGCCGCGATGAGGAGATAGAATGCCCAGTTGGGCACAGCGGGGAACCACGAGTGCAGGATCTCGCCCGCGACTATGGCCTCCGTTGCCGGCCCGATAAGAAACGCCAGCCAGTAGATGCTGCCGGTGATGAATCCCGCAAAGCCGCCATGCGCGAGACTCACGTAGAACTGGAACGACCCGGCGGCGGGCATCCCCGATGCCATCTCCGCCAAAAGGGCCACGACCAGGATTGTCACAAGCCCGCCCAAGGCATAGGAGATCAGAACCGCCGGACCTGCTGCATTGATGGCAGCTCCGGCTCCGAGAAGGTATCCTGCGCCGATCACTGCGCAAATGGACATCATGGCGAGATGCCTGGCCAAGAGAGCACGCTTGAGATTTTGCATATTTATCTCCGGATCTATCCCCGAGGGGATCTTAATTTCTTATAGGAATGAATTAATTTTCACTCTTTTTAAAACTGTTGTTAGGATGCCTCGGAGATAGTTGGCCTTAACTTCAAAATCAATAAAAAATGGGGTGAAAGATGGGGGGTGGAGCCGAGCCGGATCTATAGTATCGAGTTTAACCAGTAATTTTTGTCCTGGCTAGATACTTGATCAGGTCAGAACTGATCCTGGACTTCTTCTGAATTTGATCCGCCACATCCTCGGCGGTTGCGCCGCTGGCGGAAAGGGCATTGATTTCATTCAATATGGTTTCGTCCACTGTGTAGTATTCATCCAGATCCTTTCTGTGGCCCCAAACATCACCTTCTACCATCTCGATTCCCTGCATCTCCATGAATACCTGGATGGCATTGGAAAGGGTCTTGTGGTAGGAAGGCGGCACCTGAATCATTCTTAACCTGGGGCATCTTTGCATCAGATTGAGGAAATCTACATTGCTGGCCCGGAAAGCCAGGTGAACTGTTTTCTCATTGGGATTTAAGTTAGGAATTTCGGTCCTTGCGCTGATCACTCTAAGTCTCATTTTAACACTCCAGGCAGCAAAAGGCTTCGATAATATTAATAGACACTTGTGATTATCACTTCAGTCTAAAACGATTTCAGGAGAGTCAATCATCAAAAAAATTTTGAAAAAATCGCATTGCGGACGAAGAATTATACAGGCTGCTAATACAGGAATTACTATGGGCGGGAGGGGCACAGATTTGGCACGCGAGTCATCATCCCTTGCGCTATTGCATGTAGGACAACAGCTTCAACAGAAAAACGGTTCAATATATCGCACAAGGAAATCTTGCTTAGCCGCATATCCGAGCATATCCGCCCAAGATCTCATGAGCGCATTCGACCGTATGGGCGCGTCCCGCTGCCGGGCGTCGCCCACACGCACCAGGCCTGCGTCCGCTCGCTCGGGCAAGCGCGCATGCACAGGGGGCTGATCATGCGTATCGTGAGATTTTTTGCAATTTTTGTCGTGAGCCCTATTCGTAAAGCGATGAATAGGAAGCAAAGCGAGGCGATATATTACTGCATTGCAGAGATCATCTGCAGGCGAGCTTGTGAGATTGGCTGCCAAATCTGCCTTAGCACGGTATTGCGTTAATCCTCAGCGTTTTCAAACCCATTCTTTGCAGGAGATTCTCGCCTGATCTGATGAAATGCCCTAGCTAGATTTGAACTACAGTGTTTAGCCCAGGATTTGAAACTATGATCGCTATGCATTGATTGGGCGAAATGCGTGTTAAGTATAATTCGTTTTAAGCATAAATCCTTGGAATAGGCACTTTAATAATCATCTTTTTACGAGTTGGCAGTCCTTTTCCCCTGGCCTATGCATGGCAGTAGCAAGCATGTGCTGGCCGGAAACGGGCTTCGCTTTGATTGTAAAATGAAAGGCGGACCCATCTCCTTCGCGGCTCTCGGCCCATATCTGTCCGCCCATGAGCTCCACCAGCCTCCTGCTCGTCGCCAATCCCAGACCAATTCCATGAAACCTGCGTGTCAGAGAATCATCCACCTGGCTGAAGGATTCGAAAAGACAATCCCTTCTGTCGATAGGAATACCAATGCCGGTATCCTTGATAGTAAAATGAATAAAACCATTGGGATCAGTTGAGACGTGAATCGCAACCTTGCCTCGCTCGGTAAACTTGATTGCATTATCCAGCAGATTTTTTAGGATTTGCCCGAGCCTTCGCGAATCGCCTACAACGATAGCAGGTATGTTATCATCAACACTGCAAGACAGCTTCAAACCTTTTGCAGACGCGGCGGAGGAAAATGTTTCCATTGCGGATTCGATGCAATTGGATAAATAAATGGGCTGAATCTCAAGATTAATCTTTCCGGCTTCCATCTTTGAAAAATCCAGTACATTATTTACGAGAGATAGCAGCTCCTCTCCGCTATTCCTCAAGATATCAACCAAATTTCTCTGCTCAGGGTTAAGGCTTTCCTCCAATTGCAGCAAGCTGGAGATACCAATAATGGCGTTAAGAGGCGTTCTGAGCTCGTGGCTCATGTTGGCCATAAACATAGCCTTAACACGATTGACCTCTTCAGAAATATCTTCGGCTTTCGACAAATCATCCTTTCGATTTTCCTTAACTGCTATAGCTGACGCTAATATAGCTACATTGTTCATGCGACTACAACTCCCACTCACGACTTGACTAATAGTAATGTTTCTATTATTTTAAGGAGATTTTTATTGGAAGTCTCCTTTACTAACGCGGCATTATTAATGAGTGCATACGACATTCAACGAATAAATACATTGCGATTGTCCATTTTATCGACGAAATCGATCGCCGTGCGGAGTTCAAATTTCGGGATGTGTCGATATATATCGATGATCGCTATCGAAAGATATTACTAGGCGTATCTTCAAGTAATCCACAGTTCTTTCGATTTTGGTGTAACCTGCAAAGATTTCCTTGTGATCGAAAGCATGTTATAAAATTATTCCTGACACTTATGCTGGCCTGGACCTCACATTAACTCTCCTGAGAAAAAAAGTGAATGGCATTGGCTCTAAAAGACATATTTCCAGTCGGTTTTCATGCTGACTACATGCCAGTCCCATTCCCCAGCCATCTTAAGCCCTTTATCCAGTCTTCCGACAGCAGATACATTATCATAGGCATACTCGCGGATAGGATCGTCGTGGTGATTTAGCAGACCCATGCCTTTCCGATTGCCTCCGGTAGTGAATTGAAGCATAGGAATATCCCCATCCGAGTTGCCGTAGGCAAAGATTGGGTGGCGACCAGTGTTTAGCTGGATCTCGATAGCCTTCTCCTGACCGTCATCGATAACCAGGATTTCTGGAATCTTTGTGACCGAGCAGCTAGTGTTATTTTCAATGAACCGTAGCTTAATGGCCGAACCGATCACCTGTTCAGGGGGGATTCCATATAACTCATCAGAGAAGGAACGTACGAAGTCCTCGTCTCCTCCCGTTACTATGTAGATCTTGAAGCCCTCGGTTCGCAGATAGCTTAACAACTCTAACATGGGTTTATAAGCGTAATTGGTATATGGAATGCCGGAATGAGGGTCCTTGGATCTATTGAGCCAGTTTCTTGCCAAGCTTGTGTATTCGTCGGAAGTCAAATTCGAACTGGTGGTAACATAGATTTGCATTACCTCTTTGGTGCTGAAGTTGCTGCTTGCGAATCGTTTACCGGAAAGAATAGAACTGAAGGGTTCTGTGGAATTCCATTCCGAGTGGTCCGGGGCCATATCCTTGACTCGATCGAACATGAAGCGAGATTGGACGTAATCCGGATACTCGCGCCATAGAGTGCCGTCGTTGTCGAAGGTTGCGATTCGCTCATCAGGTTCTACATAGTTCGGATTGCTCTCGTTAGTAACATTCGCCACAAAACTGAGGATGGCAATTTTTGCCGATCCCTCGTTCCAAGAAGGCAGAGGATCTACAACACTCTGACAGTATAGCTTGGGATTTGTATCGATTGCTTTAGGTTCAAATGCCATTGACGATGATGATACGCATAGAAGGGCTACTGCAAATATAACCAAATATGAATTAATTTTCATATCTCTTTTCACTTCCATTTCGACTCTATATATTTTTTATGAATATATGTGCGAGATCTATTTGAAATTTGTGGCAAAAGATAAAATGAGGTGGACAATCATATCTTCAAACGATGCTAATGCCCGGAATATGCTGCCTCTACTAGCCGATTTCACAACGGTCTTAGCGCACGGCAAAGAGGAAGAGAACGCGCACTGAGACGAAATTAACCTTGCCCCGCGTCTATGGTGCGCAGGTTGTATCGATCGAGCAAAGAATAAGCTTATATTTCAATACAGTCTAATATATTTAAAAATTTGGGAGGACAGATAATGGCTAAGATATTTTTCTTGCCGCTAATAATGGCGGTTTTTCTGAGCACCACGCAAGCATTGGATCTAACTGGTGATTGGAGTGCCGGCAAAGGCGAGAATATCTATATCAGACAGGTCAATAATACCATCTGGTGTTATAGTGAATCAACCGTAAAAAATGAGAATTGGACCAGTATCGCTTATGGCAACCTGGAAGGCAACACAGTGTCGCTGAACTGGGCCGATGTACCCAAAGGCAATGAAACCTTGATGGGCACTCTCACGCTAAATGTCACCTCAGATAACGAGCTACAAGTGATAGATCAGACCGGCGGATGGGGTGGCAAGGAGTGGAGGCAAATCAAGATAATGAGGATTAACAGTGGATTTTGATTATCTGCGCGATTGTCGCCAGGTAAGGGGCTGGGTAATTCCCAGCATTCAGAAGTACATATAACCCGTAAGATCCATCTATCTTTTTTCAGCCGAAATTCCAAGCTATGCTATCCACTCCAATATGTTGCCACAAGGATGCATAATGTTGTCTTAAGGATGCATATTCCGAACATGTGACTGCATGCGGGGGATGAAAACCCTCGCACGTTCATGCATTTCTATGATGTTGATGCCATCGATTCTGATCTCTGAATTCAAGTTGATTCAGAAATTTGAAATGACCCGGAGGAATAATACTCATACTCAGAGGAATAATATCCATGTCGTGAAGGATAGTACCCATGCCCTGGAGGAGAATTTCTATACAGTTCATATTGTTTCAAGTAATAATCAATAGGTACGCCCCCGAAATAGGCATCGCATACTGGCCTTCCCAGGATGTCATGTCCCAAGAGGCTGAAACTTAGTTCCCTGCCTTGGAAATACATCAGATCCTTAACAGACACGGGATGAGAAAGAAGTATGAGTGTGACTCCATTCATTCCCGGAATATTTGAATTTGTGAAATTAACATACATACTGTTTTCGTCTTTTATGCTCAGGACAGTTCCACCCAAATATCCTGTTGCCTGGGGGGATGCAGACGAAGCTGAACCAGGTATAGATGTACTCAATGAATACGTATTCGTAGTTACATATTGTCCTTGAACGGTGGACAAACACGCTAATGTGATCAAGATCATTGAGGCCAGAAATAGATTTGAAGTTTTCATAATCTAATCTCCATAGGTAAGCTGCTATACAATAAACCGTGTTCGAATAAATACATTTTGCTTTTTTTTGTACATTTAGATTTTTTAAAGATCAACGGCCCAGCCAGCCAACAGACCTACTCCCGGCAATCTGCGCCATAAAGGAAGATATCGCTGGCAATGCGGTTTTTAGGATTATGCAGGGGCCAATCCCGCCAATTCAATGATGAATGTAGCCAAATTGATCATATCATCTCTCCCTTGCCCAAGGGCGGTGGAACTCAGGTTTTACGAATTTATGAAAAGATGATAGTACTAATCCAAAGAGCTGAACATTCCTGGATGCTGCTTGAACGAGCCGATTCCAAGTCTTATGCGACGAAGGACAAAGCACCCGCAAAACCAAGAATGCTGATGAGATATGAGGAGATATAATGAGCGGCGAGCCTGGCCAGTCTTCAAGCCTCATCACTCCGACTTTTGCCTCCTCCTCTTGGCTGGCGTTCTTGACAGTAACAAATTGACGATGGAGATGATAAGGCTTGTCCATGAGCGCGAGTTACTTGGATCGGGGCTGCGGACTATGTTGCAGTGAGAGGCAAAAAGAAATAACTATCAACGATATTAATAGAGGAATGAATAGTTGAGAAGACGCTAGTTCGAAGCCAAGATCTACCCTCATAACTTACTCGCGAGGTGGTGAATGGTGCATGATGATAGAAGTCAGAAGCTATATTGACCCCGCGCCCCCCCGCAAGAAACACGCGAATATGAGAGATATCAGGCTCTCGGTACCGCCGCCTGTGATTGAGTCTTTGGGAATAGTTGGGAAAGTGATGGAAAATATGCAGGACAATACAGTGAATGAGGCTGAAATCGCTTCCATGAAGAAAGATATCAACGATGCATTGGGAGCTGACTATCACGACCAAATGCAAGCACTTGATATCCGGTTCACTGAGCTGGAGCTAGGCACTCCTGCGCAGGAAGACTACGCACTCATGCAGGATGCCATAAACATGCTGCAGGAGGAGATACGAGATAGTAATGACTTGGAGTATACTGATGATGACTATGAGGAAGTGACCAAGGAGTTCTACGAAGATCTTCTCGAAGAGGAGGTAGGCATAGACTCGCGTGGCCGCGCGGTCATTGACTTCGTGATCAATAGGCTGAAAAGCATCCTTGAAGGCTTTGAGGTGGGGGACGAATGGCCGGGCAGGGAGGTAATGTAAATATGACATGCGGGACCGACGCAATGAACCACATCAGAGCCTTATGAAAACGCCGGACAATGAATAGGAGGGAGGCAAAAGTCATTTGGATGTAGGAGGGAAAATGGCCATCGACCTTTGCCAATATGCTATACGTCAATGGTCGATATAAGGCTTTCGCTCTATAAAACCAATACCAATAGCTCAAACAAAGAACAATTCCAAAAAAGCATACTCGAGTCTGAAGCGAGCCTGCGCCGATCCACAGCGTTCGCAGGAGAGCCATTCACCGAAATGATGGCCTGACCTCGGCCTGAGCCATTCGAAGCCGGGCTGGATGGTAAACAGAGCACTGGGCGTTGTCGTAGCCATTCGGTTTACGGGAAGCTTACACCGCAGTGCGGCTCAAATTCTCGCTCTGCCATACCTTAATCTACTGAAAATTGGACCGAGATTATCGATCTCATGAGCGCGTCCCGCTGCCGGGCGTCGCCCACGAGCGCGAGGCTCGCGCCTGCTCGCTCGCGTACGCGCGCACACACGGGGCATAATCATGCATGTCGTGAGATTCATTCGCTATATCTATCATGAACTATAGTTCATAGGGCGCTGAATAGAAAGCAAATAGAAAGTAAAGTGAAGCGATATATTACGGCGTGGCAGGCTATTTTTACATAAATGAATGTATGGAGTAAGATACAATTGATGGAATGATGCTGGAGAGTGTACGGTTACAGGGTGTTTCGGAGATTCAGGAGTAAAGAAGTAGTGGGGAGAAATTAAAGGGAGTAATGAGCCTTCGAGGGTATGAAGGGAGTAAACACTTCGGAGGCTCCAATAGATTACTTGTATTTTTAACTATTTAAATTTAATTAAATAGCTAACGACACATTCTGTTTTAGAAATAGTCGTCATAGTAATATCGTTAGTCTCGATATTCTTGATAGTAATAAGCCGACATCCAGAAATCATGCCGCAGGTGTTATGCCTCCTGAGCTATTGGCGCAGCTCGAAAAGCTAAAAACCTGATGCCCAACTTGTATTCATGCTGTTGGCTTCGCTTTGGCATGTTTGACCAAAAGCTTTCTTGAGTTACGTGCAACCTCAAGAATCCACCTCTATTTTTCATCCCCGTCTCAACCGGCTCT
>RPOO01000043.1 GCA_003857025.1 Methanothrix sp. | reverse complement strand
TACCGGAAAAGCCAGGCTGATGGGGCTGTTTGCGGCAGGAATCTGGGAATATAGGTCGGAATCGTAGTAATAATCCTCAAGGCTCACGGGCGAGTCGCGGTTCATGTTATCTATCCATATTTCAGGGAAAGAGGCATAAGAATCATTTTCAAAAGATTCTGATGAGACACTCTCAAATGAAACCAATGACTCGTTTTCAAAGGAGTCTGTGGAGCTATTCTCGAATGATGCCTTTGACTCGCTCATAGACAGCTCAGACGAATTGTTCGCGAATGATGCAATTGAGCTGTTCTTGAAGGACTCAAATGAATGATTCGCGGATAAATTGGTTGAATTATTTAAAGATACCATAGAATAATTCCCAAATTGAAGGGATGAATTGTTCTGGCCGGACGCCAACGCCGTCAACAAAAGCAATGAGATTGATATGAACGCTATCAGTTTTATGATTATTCCCCCTTTTGAATTGCAGGCTAAAACGGCTTTCAAAGATATGAATCTTCGCTTATGTTGTATCAATAACTATTTTAAAATAATTATTTTTTGAATACATGAATGGGATTCCGTGCCTGCCTGAGCGATCCCGCAGAAAAAAGCCTCTGGCCGGAAGTGCTCACTTCGCGGCAGGACTCCGGTCAAACCTTAGCTAAGCGTTTGTGTTGCTTGATACGTTACAGCTATTAATAAAGCTTAATATCCCCTCATTTTCTCTTTAGCCAGAGCCAGCTTTTCCTTGGCAGCCTCTATATCCGAAGCCATCTTCTCCTTTTTCGATTCAAAGGTAGCCTCTCTGGTTTCAGCGGGAGTTGTCTGCGTGCCGATCTGGCTGTCAGCAAGGGCGTTGGCAGCAGCGGTCTGCGTGTCCACTTGAGCGGGGGCAGCAGGAGTTGTTGTTGTCGTTGTTGCCGTAGTGTCCGGGCAGTAGCCTGCAGTCAAGGGCGAAGTTCCTTCTTTCAGGGTTATGCGCAGATACTGCAGGAATGCCACCATATTCTCTTCGTTCATATTGCCGTCCAGCTGCACAAGGGCCGGTGTCTGGTTGGTGGGCTGATATGCAACGAAGATCTGATCTCCAACCATTCCGCCATAGCCAGGCATACCGCCCACGGCGAGGGTCTCATTGCTGTAGACGGCACTGGCCATAGCCGAATCGTATGCATCGAGCAGGGATTTCATGGCGGCTGCATCCAGCATAGACTGCGGTGCCTGGCAGGGATAGAGAAGATGAACAACCACTCGGCTGCCGTTTAGCAGGATAGATGTTCTCACTTCTCTGCCGGATGTGTAATTCGCCACAGCCGATTGCTCCGGTTCAACAGATACCTGCGGAGGCAGGCAGAAGGCCAGCTCTGCATATGCATTTTCATCACTCGGAACGCTTGCCGCAATACATGTGACGTTCTTATCTTGAGCCGCCGCCTGCACAGACATCAGAAGACATAGCAGTAAGCAACTTAAGAGCAGCTTCGGCCCCAAATTCGCCGATCTGCCCGACAAATTCAATATAGTCATCCAATCCACCTCATTGCTTTCTCTCTCTTTAACTCCGTGATATTTAAAAATCGTTATATCACTTTAACTATAAATCCGTTTTCTCATCAATTTCGTTTCAGTTCTACTCTTGATCTCGAATCCACATCTGCCGGATTCGATTCAATTTATCCGGCGCAGGAGTATTCTCTATATAATGGGCCGGGTATCAATTGTCCAAGCGTCGATAAGATATTGCGTCGATAAGATAGATAGCGCAAGGAGCGGATGAGACGGCGCAAGGCACAGATAGGGACCGTGTAAGGCATCGATAGGACATGAAGGCGATAAAACGGTGCGCGGGTATAGATAAGTTGCAGGGTATCGAAGTGATGGCGCTCCGATATGATAATATACATGAATATTTCCCTAATAATGCACAATTGATAATAATGCATGAGTGGAGGATAGTATGATGAAAAAATCTTCGGCAGTACTTTGCATAACCTTAGCCGTCATCGCTTTGACGGTAGCGGCAAGCGCGTCTGTCGTCCTAAACGAGATGGAGCTGAATCCACCGGAAGGCGGTGCCGAGTGGGTGGAGATCTATAACGATGGAAATGACAGCGCGGATATCAGCGGTTGGACAGCGACCATCACAGACGGCAGCTGGGTGGGCAAGTTTCCGGCAGTGCCAGCTGGAACAATACTTGAGCCCAAGGGGTTTTATGTCTTCCCCGGCCAGTCTTCCTGGAATCATGAAAACGGCGGGTTCGCAACCCTTTATGATGCCGATGGAATAAAAGTGGATAAGAGCGGCACCAGAGTCGACTCTTTGGGCAATGACTTCACCTACGGCAGGCATCCCGACGGGCGCAACACAAATGCAGACGCCGATTGGGGACTTGGCTATTCCACTAAAGGAAGGAGCAACGTTCGCTAAATTTGCCGGCAAGAATCACTCATGAGCACCCATGAGCCCGATCAAGCGAAATGAATAACTGCATCATCTAAGAATTCTCTAAGCATAACCTAAAATTGAATATTTAAGTGACCGACAAAGTCTGATGAATGGGAGAGTGGAAACAAATGAAATCTGTAACCAGAAAAGCCTTATTGGCAGTACTTGGCGTCTTTGCATTTGCGGCCTTTTGCGGCAGCAGCCTTGGCGATGTCGTGGTAAATGAAGTCGAGCTGGGACCGCCGAACAACGGAACGATCTGGGTGGAACTCTACAACACCGGCGAGAATGCCGTCGATCTGACCGGCTGGACGATCAAGGTTGAGAATAAGCCCTGGGTGGGCCCCATCGCGCTCTCCGGAAGCATCGAGCCAAAGGGATTCCTTGTGGCCGAAGGCAAGCCAAGCTGGGTGACCAACGGAAATGGAACGGTCTACCTTTTGGATGCTCAGGGAACGGTATTGGACAAGACGCCAGAGATAAACGATGATCGCCAAAACGACTTTTCCTATGGCCGCCTGCCCGACGGCAAGAACACCAACACCAAGGCCGACTTCCTCTACATGAAGGCGAGCAAAGGCCAGCCCAACCGCTTGTACTGAGATTTTGATTCTGAAGAAAAAACAATTTCCGCAATAACGCTAATAGCGATCTTGCGGTCTGCAACGATCCGACGGGAAAATGGAAAGGATCAAGAGTAGAAAAATCTAGAAAAAAAAGAGATCGAGAGATCGCGGCACCTATTTCACCCTCCGGGTTCATTGGCCCAGAGGAGTCTCATTTTTATAAATCACGTTAATCAAATCACATTTTGCTTTGCGCCCCTCAATTGATCTTCAGAGTGTAGGCGGTATTCATCTTGAATTCCTTGGCATGCTCATTCTTGTTGATGGTGTTCCCCTGGCCGTCTCTCTCCGAGATGGTTATGGTATGCTTTCCGTCTCTTCTCAAGATGAAGCTGGCATTTCCATCCAATTTTCCGTCCGCGATGTCGCTGCTGTAGAAAACGCCATCCACGTAGACATCATAGCCTCTAATTCTCTCGGAAACAATTGCGACTTTCGTTCTTCCCGGCGCGGCTGCCATTACATCAACCGGAGAATTATGCAACGCTGCCGGTGGGGCCGAGACATCGATCATCAGAGCGTTGCTCGGAACATTTTTTGCAGTCAGGATGATGAACTGGCGACCAGTCTTGCTTGCCGTCAGCTTGAGAAGGCTGTAGCCTTCCTGGAAGTTCAGGTTCCAGTGCTCTATTGAGCTGTTGGCGTAGGATATCAGGTAGACGTCGGCCTTCCCGTAGGCGGGCATGCGAAATACCAGATCCACCTCATCGCCCACAGTAGAACGTTTGTACCGGCTCCAGGCGTCGCCTTCCAAAATCCACAGCTCTGCCATTTTCAATTCAGGTTTCGGTTCCGGCCCCTGGGAAGCGTAATCAGAGAAATTGATCTTGGAGTCGCCAAGCAGGATCGTCGATGGCTCATAGCCGCTGATGTTGAACGGCATGGGAGAAGAGAGCGCTGGCGCCGCAGCTGCTTGAATATCTTGAGCAGCGGCATCCCAGGGCTCTTCCGACCAGGTTTGGTTTCCGGTGGGCATGCCTTGAGCAGTCGCCGCTAAAAAGATGGCAAAAGCTAAGGCCGCCAACAGTGGCGCAAAGCTCGATAATGGCCGAATCCCAAAAATCGTGCGCATCATCACATGGTCTCCAGGGCGACGATTCCCAATGTATCCAAAGTTGTACGCAGGGCGTTTCGTGCGCATTTGGCCAGCGCAATCCTGGCGCTCTTCAGCTCCGGCGCGGCGTCCAGGACGGGGCTGTAGCGGTAGAAGAGGTTGAAGCTCTCCGCCAGCTCGCGGGCATAGGTGGCCAGATGATGCGGTTTCAGTTCGCGTGCCGCCCGGTCGATGACCAGATCGAACTCGGCAATCTTCTTGATGAGAGCAATCTCATGCTCGTCGACCAGGAGATTGGCATCATACTCCCCATCCGATTCGCTCTTTCGCAGGATGCTGCAGGCGCGAGCGTGAGAGTACTGGATGAAAGGCGCGGACAGCTTCTCGAAGTCCAGGGCCTGCTTCCAGTCGAACATGGTGGCCTTGTCTGCGGATACCTTGACCACATCGTAGCGCACGGCTCCTGCAGCGACGTTTTTGGCCACAAGCTTGCGGAATTCCTCGCTCTCATCTGGGCGGCGCAGGCTTACCTCCTCGAAGGCCCTTGTTTCCACTTCGTCGAGAAGCTCATCCGCAGAGATGAACTTGCCCTTGCGCGTGCTCATGGAGCCAGTGGGCAGAGAGACGAACTCGAATATCACCACCTCCGGCTCGCGAACGCCCAGCAGGCGCAGCGCAGTGCGCAGCTGTCCGGAGACGAGCTTGTGGTCGGCGCCGAGGATATCCACGGAGCGGTCGGAGTTGGCGGACTTGTAGCGGTGGTAAGCGAGGTCGCGGGTGATGTACAGAGACGTTCCGTTGGCCCTCTTGAGCACCATCTTCTTCTCAAAGCCGTGGCCGGTGAGGTCAAGCTGGAATGCTCCGTCCTCCCATTCCGTGAGGCCGGTCTTCTCCAGCAAGCCGACGATCTCGGCTACATCGCCGCTGCGCACGAACTCCGATTCCCAGTGGTAGCTGTCGTGCCGGATATTCATGCGGTGCAGCGTCTCCTCAATTCCCGTGATGGCGTAGTTGACGGCGCTCTTGATCTTGGCCACGGTCTCTTCGTCGCCCGCTTCGTAGCGCTGGATGACGGAATCCGCCTCGCCCCTGATCATGGCCTTGGCCTCATCGCTCTCTTCCATAGCCTTGTTGGCGGCGATGTAAACCTTGGCGATGGCGTGATCGGCCTTGGAGCCGTCAAGCTGGAAGTGGTCGCAGCCCACTACCACCATCGCTTCCTGGCGGCCCATGTCATTCACGTAGTACTGGGCGTCCACTGTGCAGCCCGCCCGGCGCAGGATGCGCACCAGCGTGTCGCCGATGACCGAATTTCTGATGTGGCCCACGTGCAGCGGCCCGTCCGGGTTGGCGGAGGTGTGCTCCACGATGACCTTATCCTTCATGCGGCCCGTCCAGCAATTGTCCGCCAGGGCCTGATCAACGACGGCATTGATGAACGATCTATTCATGAAGAAGTTGAGATAAGGCCCGGTCATCTCCACCTTGTCCACAAATTTGTATTCCTTGGAGATCGCCTGGTGGATCTCTTTTACGATCAGGACCGGGCTCTTTTTCAGCGTCGGTGCCAGCCGGAAGGCGACGGATGAGGCCAGGTCGGCATGGGGGCTGACGTCCAGCCCCAGATTGTTCACTCCATCCTCTACCTTGAAGCCGCAGCGTTCGAGGGCATCGCGAAGAAGCCCCTCAACCTCGCTCATGAAATCGAGAAACATGGAAACACCAATATCGGTACCGAATTTAAAGATACCAATGCATTAAAAGAACGCGGCGATATAAGGATTACGAAATTTGCATCAGGCAATTTTTGTGCTGCGATAAGTCTTCAACCGACCGAGAAAATTATGTGGACCAGTTATGCGCATCAGTTCGACGAGGAAGGCAACTGGCAGGCTATAGCGCAGCCCTCGGACCTAAGCCCCCAGCCCGTGTGCAATCGAGGGATAGTACGCGCTTGCGAATACCGGCGTCGAGGTATTGCCGACAGTCCCATAGCCAAAGATAGCCGGCAGGCTGTAGCTGTATTGAGTGTAAGCTGCGGACGGATAATACGTCTCACCATAACTATTGAGGAAGAAATTGATCTCACTATCCCAAGCATATTGCTGTAGATATGGAGATTTGGGGTAAGGCCATAAGTCAGGATCGCTGTAGTAGCCTGCCCCTGAGCCGGTGGCCGATATCAGCACCAGAACGATCCAGGTCAGAGCAATAACCACGAACCATAAAGGTATCCGAGCCATTCTCCCAACATCCCGCCAATTGCGGCCTTGTCGTCTGGTATTTGCATTGCAAGGTATCGCATGGCTGATCTTTTGTCAGGATCTGGTTTTGCCTTCCGGCGATATAAACTCGTGGTACAAAGTGACTTCCACCTCAATCGCATTAGGTACGGCATTCATCCCCACCCTTGGAAGGAAGGGGTCTTCTGCCTGCATTTCTATAATTGGCGGAAATTCTTTAAGGCTGCAAACCATATCTTAATCTTGATTCCATGCCGATGAATGCTCTGCAAATAAAAAACGCCCGCCCCAATTGTCTATCGCTCCTCGCCCTCTTGTCCGCCCTCTCTTGCCTTACACCGGTCCTAGCCGCACAAGCAAACCCGCATTTATTTGATTTTGCATCGATTCCTATCTACGGCTACGAGATCGTGCAGACCTATCAACACGATCCCTCCGCCTTCACCCAGGGGCTTGTTTACGATGGCGGAGTATTCTGGGAAGGAACCGGCGAATACGGCCAGTCCACTCTGCGCCGCGTCTCTTTGGAAAACGGAAGCGTCTTGCGGCGGATAAAATTGGCAAATTCACTCTTCGGCGAGGGCGTGGCGGTCTGGAAGGATCACATCATACAGCTCACCTGGCAGTCGGGCGTGGGACTCGTTTATGGCAAAGAGAATCTAACCGAGATCGGTCGCTTCTTCTACCAGACGGAGGGCTGGGGGATAACCTCAGACGGGAATAGGCTCATCATGAGCGACGGCACGGATACTCTTCATTTCCTGGACCCGGAGACATTCCGGGAGTTGGGGCAGATAAAAGTAACATGTAACGGCTCGCCGGTAGTGGGATTGAACGAGCTGGAATACATCAATGGCGAGATCTATGCCAACCTCTGGCCGACCAACTGGATAGCCATCATCTCGCCTGAAACCGGCGAAGTCCTGGGGGCCGCAAACCTGACCGGAATTCTGCCTAAAGCCGATGCGAGGGGCGTGGACGTTCTCAACGGCATAGCTTATGACTATGAGGGAGACAGACTATTTGTAACGGGAAAACTGTGGCCCAAGCTCTTTTTGATCAAGCTGGTGCAGGTGGACAAGAACAAAAATGATCGATAATCCGCAAATGCATCATCCAAGAAATGATCTTCTCTGATTTAGAAGGGGGTTTCTGTGGAAATATTGAAATTAAAAAAAGGTTTAGTCATCGGTCCTGGTTAACTGGTCAGGAGATATTTGGAAGCCGATTTAGGCAAGTTTTTCTAGTCGTTTTCACCTTCGTACTTGAAAGAGAGGCGGACTTTTGCCCGATATTCAGCAATCTTGCCGTTCTCAAGACGCACATCCAATTCCTTAACCTCTGCAATGCGCAGGTCCCTCAGGCTCTTGGTTGCTCTATCCACAACGGTCTTAACGGCATCTTCCCAGCTTGTCTTGGATGTTCCTACAAGCTCAATTATTTTATATACATCTCC
Organism: Methanothrix sp.; assembly: GCA_003857025.1. GTDB lineage: Archaea > Halobacteriota > Methanosarcinia > Methanotrichales > Methanotrichaceae > Methanothrix. Next base: position 8,775 of record RPOO01000043.1, on the reverse strand, counting down.
TTCGACCATACTTTCATTCACTCCAAAATTACTATTAAGATTATGGGCTTTTCTAATTGATATAATTTGCTAAGTTCTGATGCGTACATGATGCTTAATCAAAAAGTTTTTCAGTTTTGAATCAAGAACTATTGGAGGCGGATGATTAGATGCGGATGATTTAGGTATGGCTGATTTAGGTGCAGCTAATTAGAGGTGGCTGGAGACGATGGCGGGAATGATGAGCTGGAATAATGGGCCGGAATGATGAATTGGATAATGGCGGGAATCGATGACGTCCAATAGAACGAATGGGCAATCGGCTGCGGGATCGACATTGACTGAAGCGGATCATCCGCACGGCGAGCCTTTCATGCGCTGGAGCGATTGGGTCGAGGTTGCCGGAGAAGAGGAGCATAGAGATCTCTGCAATCAGATTTATGAGATCTTCTCAGAGCGCCTCATGATCGGGCTGTCATTGATTCTTATCCCCGTGATCGTCGCGCCGCTCATCTTTTCGCTTCCCGGGCCCGCGGTCAATACCTTTAACACCATCGATATCGTGATCCTTCTCGTCTTCATCCTTGAATATGTTCTTAAGCTGGCCGTGGCGGATGACCGAAAGGCGTACTTCTTCAATCCCTGGCATATTCTCGACCTGTTCATCATCCTCGTTCCATCGGTCGGGCTTATTGTCGGAGTGGGCTATGCACAAGGCCGATTCCTGCGGATGCTGCGGCTCTTGCGCCTAACCCGGGCGGCCTCGCTGGGAGGACGGGCCGGGCAGCGTCGCCGGTCTCTTGTCAGGAATGCGCCAGAACAGCCGACATCCCGGGAGCCGCTTGGCATTCGCATCATTTCGCTGGGAAAAAATGGTGAACCTAAAATGAGCGGCGACTGGAAGCCTGTCGACCTTTCCACTCTGAGGCGCAAAGACTATGAAGATGATTTGTGGTGCGACATCAGTTCAGTCTCAGATAACGATATTCCTGAGCTTGGCAAGCTGTTCGGCTCAGCCTCCTACATGATCGGAATAAAGATGAATCAGCGCGCCTACCCACAGGCAGAGCGCGTTGGAGATCTCAATATAGTCTTTGCCAAAATTCCTGCACTTGAGACGGACCCGCAGGACAGCAGAAAGGTGTACCTCAACTGGAACGGTCTCCTTTTTGTGGATGACGGGCACAGGGTCGTCACCCTATCCCGAAATGAGGTCGCGTCTCTTATAAAAATCCCCAAAGAGGCTGAGGCTGAGGGCTTGTCCCTCACGTCGCCTGCCATCGCCTACCTCATCATGCGCGATTCGCTCAATATTGTTGAATCGCTGATCATGACTGCAGAAGAAGAGCTTATGGCTCTGGAATCCCTGACACTTGGCAACCTTCCGCCAAAATTCTTATCGGCAGTATTTCTGATGAAAAAGGAGATGGGAATCATCATCTCCTGGTTGATTCACCTCAAAGAAGTGCTGAGCCAAATCGAGGACAAGACCGTGGCGCTGCATGGATGGGGCGAAGAGGACGATCGGCGGTTCAAGAGTCTTCTAGATCGGTGCGGCTACATTTATGACGCCGCATCCAACTGCAACAACAATCTCTCCGATCTCATCGACTTCTACATCAATTCCAGCTCGTTTCAGATGAATCGAGTGATGAAGGTCCTGGCAGTCATGACTGCCTTGACCATCTTTCCCGTTGTGGTAGGAGGCTTGCTTGGAACAAATATCATTGGGAACCCCTGGGACATCACTTTAGCTCATCTCGTTACCCTGGTGGTTCTATCCATGCTGGCTACGGGCTGGATTTACTACAAGCTGGGATGGCTGCGGTAGGTTATCGGAGGCACGAATCGAATCAGGATTCTGGGATGCATGACCAGCAACGAGTCTGCAGCTTGGCGCTTTTCATTCCCTCAGCAAAATCCTAAAATAACATCCAGCATCCAACTCTATTTGCAGTTTACAAGTTTCAGGAGATATGGAACCCTTGTCCAGGCTTTCGGGCGATACGGCCACAGGAAAATCATCAAAAAGAAGCACCTCAACAGGAAAATCATCGGAAAATGCGTTGCGGCGCGAGACTGTTGGAATCGATGACATCTCTGTTTATATTCCCAAGCTGTACCTGCCCGTCACGGGCGAGTTCGCGGCCTCTCGGGGCATCGATCCCGCCAAGCTGACCCGTGGCATCGGCATCGAGCGCATGGCAGTTCCCGATGTGCATGAAGACGCCGCAACTATGGCCGCCATGTCTTTGCTGGAGCTGATGAGACGAGCGAACCTCAAGCCTGAGGAGATCGGCAAGATCTACGTCGGCACGGAATCGGCAGTGGATGAGGCCAAGGCCCTGGGAACCTATGTCATCGGCATGTTGGAGCAGGTTTATGGTGCCGGATCTTTTCAAGACTGCGCCACGGTTGAGTTCAAGTCCGCCTGCATCGGAACCACTCAGGCCCTGGAGGCGCTGAGCTACTGGGCGGCAGCCGAGGAGGAAGACAAGGTGGGAGTCGTCATCGCCTCGGATGTGGCCAAATATCCGCTGCGCTCAGCCGGAGAGTACACTCAAGGTGCGGGCTCCGTGTCCTTGCTGGTGAAGAAGAATCCCCGGCTCATCGCTTTAGAGGGCATCTTCGGATCTTTTACGAGAGACGAGAACGACTTCTTCCGACCATTGGGCGCGACCACCGCCGTCGTTAACGGGAAGCACAGCAACCAGTGCTACCTGGATGCCATGCAGGGTGCTTTTGACGCCTTTGCAGCGAAAGCGAGGCGCAAGGGTGTCATTGTGCCGAAGGAAGGGGAATGCGTCACGGATTTCTTTTCTCATTTGCTCTTTCACATTCCTTACCCAAGAATGGTCGAGTATGCCTCAGCGGCCATATTCGAGCACTACTGGCAGGGCCAGGCTCGCTGGAAGGAGGTCGAAGCCGAGATTGGTGCAGAGCCGAAGCCGGGCGATTATGAATCCCCGGACAAATTCCAGGCGGCGAAGTCCGACTATTCCAGGCAGTTCGCCAAGTCCAAGCATTTTCTGGATGCCTTCAAATCCAAGGTTCTGGATACGACGTCCATCTCCCGTCTGGTGGGAAATATTTACACCGGCTCCATCTACTTGGGATTAGCAAGTCTCATTGAGCAAGAGCGTGTCAAGAGCGGCGATCGGCTCTGTTTCGGAGCCTACGGGAGCGGCTGCTCGGCTCTGGTCTTTTCTGGATTGGTCCAATCGGATGCAGCATCGGTTCCGAAAAGAGATCTCTTCCAGAGACTTGAGAGAAGAACTCAGATACCTCTGGCGGATTACGAGAGGCTGCATGAAGGTCTGAAGGAAAAGAGCATCATTGCGCCATCGCAGGAGTTTGCCCTGACGGAGATAGATCATCAGGGATATCGGCATTATGGCTGGATTGGCTAGCTCGCAAGAAACTTCAGCAATTTTTTATTTTTGTTGTACAATCTTAAATTTCATTTAGTTTTGATCAGAACTTTTAAAAAGGATTAAGACATTAGTTCATGTAGTGACCAGTCCCAGATGCCGTCTGGAGTGCAGCGATGCATTGCATTACGGATGTCATATCCGAATGTAAGTTCGGCATTGGACATAGCCAGAGTAGATAAAAATTCCTGGAGAGATTGCGATGGTAATTGCCGAGATCGGCGCGTTGGAGACAGGCGAACTGTACACATTATTTATTGGTGCCATGGCGGGCATTGCAGCAATCGTCATCGGTATCTCGATTGCTTACTTCTTCATGGTGCAGCTGGAGAAAAAGAGGGCGGAAAAAGAGTACAGGGCAGCCATTTCCATTGTGTATCAGGAGATTAAGGATAACATCTATTCCCTCAACGCCGGCTCGAATATCGGCATGATGAAGGTGAGCACTTCCGGGCTTGAACTCCTGCGGGCCAGAAACATCTACCTTGATCTGCCAAGCGATATTTTAAGAGATCTTTTATCTGTTTACTGGTATTTCAACTTCATAAACGATGTCGTGAATTGGGAGCTGTCTTTATTCATGGTATCCGTTATGACCAACGGCGATACGGGCAGGATCTGCGAGATAAACGACCGGCACACCAAAGACTTCCATCGCCGCTGCCTCAAGGAGATCCAGAATACGAAGATACTGCCGAGGCTGGAAGTGATATTGAGCGAATGAATGATCTTTAAACGTATATCAAATGTTTTATAATTGCAGTTGCATAGTTGATTCGCTCATAAATCATATAAGCAAATTGAGAAATAATATCAACAAGACAATTGGTGCAGGATATTATAATTATGGATGAATTCTTTGATAAAGATTATTTCAGTGGTAATAAAAAATCAAATTATATTTGCTATGACGACATCGACCCAAAAAAGTATTTTAAAAATATAATAAACTTTGTGGAGGTGCGTCCCAGGGGCGGAAGATACCTTGACGTGGGCTGCGCCTTCGGACTGCTGCTGCGGGAGGTCTCGCCTCATTTCGATGAGATCCACGGATGCGATATATCCAGATATGCGATCGAGAAGGCCAAAAAGAACGCGCCTAAGGCTAGCCTCGCGGTTGTCAACCTTGATGAGGACTTTCCTTATCCAAAAGGATTCTTCGATGTGATCACCGCTCTGGATGTCCTTGAACACACAAGAAATCTGGAAGAAAATTTTAGGAAAATTTCCGCGTCGGTCAAAGATGGGGGTTATCTCCTGGTTTCACTGCCTATCCGGGGATGGCCGAGGAAAATATTCGGGTTCCTCGACAAGGACAGTTCGCACGTCTCCATTCCCACTGAGCGCGAGGTGATCAGGATTGCAGAGGAAAACGGCTATGAGATATTGAGAAAAGAATACTTTGCTCCGGCCCCGTATCTATGCAAGGTGCCGCGCATTCCAGCCGAGATCGAGTTATTCTTGAAAAAGAATGGATGATTTTCCGCAAGCAATGCCTTGCTCATGGCGGCCTCATATTCAATTTCAATCAACTTCAGAGAAAAAATCATAAAAGCGTGGCGCTTCAGAAGCTCAGTGCCTCCTTGGGGCACGCTTCCACGCATCTCGCGCACTTGATGCAGTCCGGCTTTTCCAGGATTTCATTTACGGGTAGCTGCATGGGGCAGACCTTCTGGCACTTGCCGCAATCGATGCATAGATCCCGATTCACCTTGAGCTGATACTTGCTGCCGCCCATGGCCCGTTGCAGGGTTCCCATGGGGCAGAAGGAGCACCAGGCCCGCGGCGCTATGGCTATGCCGAAGAGGATGGAAACGGACGTGGTGAGGATGCACATGGTCACGAATACCATGCCCACTTTATCGACAATTCCCTGGGTCTGAAGGATGCGAAAGACCATGAAGCCCATGAGGGCCACGAAGATGGGGGCACGAATCCACATGCTTCTGAAGATGGGTGGGATCTTCACCTTTCGGCTGATGGGAGCGAGCCAAAAGTCCGCAAAGCTGCCCCTCGGACAGAGATTGCCGCAAAACCATCTGCCCCGGAAGGGAGCGATGATCATAAGGCTCGCGAACACCAGCAGCAAAAAGTAGCCCAGCTTCGGGTAGAAGATCCCGCCGATGGATACGATCAGCACAATGATACCGAGGTATGGTGTGATCTTCAACATAGTAATTTACTCCCAATAAATTTGAAGGACGCTATTCAATGCATAAATTCCATTTTCGGCCAATTGCAGCTATTGCAGGCCGGACCCCACCAACGATGGCAGGAAACTGAGCTGCAAATCCAGCTCCGCCAGTGCGTGTCTGATCTGCGGCTCTTTGAGAAACGTATCCAGCTCGGTCAAGCGGCCTATTACGTCCCAGATTCGGACATCTTTGTGCTCGCTCCTGAAGCGAACCGGACAGTAGTGAATCTCACCGCGATCCTTGTCCGCCTCAACTCCAAAGTAGTCTCTGGCATAAAAGCCCTTGAAATTGAGAATGACGGGCCTGTAGATCGTCTTTAAGGCAGGGACGTGAAACTCTTCCAGTATCCTTTGCAGCAATCGGTTCTCGTTCTCACCGATGCGAAGGCGCAGGTAGCCCTGGCCGTGGATGTAGTTGGCATAATGGGCCTCGTATTTTATGCGGGAGCGCAGGTCGGTCTTCAATGCCAAGGTGAATTCGCAGATGTCTTCCGTCTCAGTCGGGTCCAGGTTGAGGAAGTATTTGATGTAGAGAATATAGCCATTCTCAAAGCTGATCCTGACATGGGTTTCATCGTTCTCGGCGCTCGAAATATGAACGTCCGAGACATCCCAGCTAAAGAGCATCTTCGCCGCTTCCTTTGTGTAATTGTGAGCGGAAAACTCCCGAACACCTTCCAGCAGATCGCCCATGGTTTCCATTCATTATTTCTCTTCGCTCAAATCGGATAAACATTATGCTGTTTTGGATAAACTGGGCAAATCCGAGAATTAGATTGAGAATTCAAAAGAGAAGTTAAGATTCATAAAAAAGAGTCATAAAGAACAGGATCAGCATGGATGCCGCCAGGGTCAGGGCGATGACGACCTGCATGTAGTGCACAGCTTTCGGCACGTCCGATGTTTCGGGCTCCTTTCCGTCTTCTACCAGCACGTAGTAGCCGATCTTCTCCAGCCGGATTCCCAAAGCTCCGGCGCAGGCGGCCATGGGCCAGCCGGAGTTGGGGCTGGGCGTGGCGCTGTGATATTTAAACGCCGCCTTCAACGCGGCTGCGGCTTTTGTCGGGCGGGCCAGGGCCATGAAGATGATGGAGATGCGTGCGGGAATGAAGTTGGCCAGGTCGTCAAGCTTTGCGCCCGCGAATCCCAACTCCTTCAACCCTCGGGTCTTGTAGCCGACCATCGAGTCCATGGTGCTGATGGCCTTGAAGGCCAGGGCCGCCTCGAGACCCAGGCCGAAAGGCTCGAAGAGCAGGTAATAAAAGAACGGCGAGAGGATGGAGTCCACGTAATTCTCGGAGAGCGACTCGATCACAGCCGAGCTGGCCTGGGCGTGGGTGAGGGTGGACGTGTCCCGGCCCACCAGCGCGGGCAGCATCTTCTTCGCTTCATCGATGTCCTGATCGATCATGCGGCCAATGTCTGAAGAGACTTGCAGGAGACACTGGATCGCGAAGGTGGACTTGAAGAGGAAAGCCGATACCAGCAGGGGCAGGAACGGCACGGGTGAAGCCAGCAGGACGAGAAGGTGGCCGGTCGCGACTGTGACGGATATCACTATCAGGGCTAGAATGATGCCGTGGATGCGAGTGGGCCGGAGGCGGGCGCGCAGGAAGGCGATGAGCTTGCCGATCCAGACAACCGGATGAATGCGGACGGGCGGCTCGCCGAGCATGATGTCCAGAGCCGCAGCAAGCAGGAATATCATCAGGCCGTCCTGGATCACAAGAACTCCTCCAGCGTCTTCCAGACCTGCGGCACGCTCTCGCCCCTCATCAGGCCGTCCAGGACCTTTTCCGCAACATCAGTCCGGTGGATGACGCGGCAGGTTTCACAGGACCAGTTGCCTTCTAACTCCCGTCCGCCCGTCCGCTCATCGCGGCAGGGGTAAAAGGGGCAAAAGCACAAAGAACAGTCCTGATCCAGGGAATGGCAGGGGAAATGCTCGCAATTCAATCTCTGCATTTGCTGGCTCTCTCCAGGGCTGCGATCAGCCGCATGTTCTCTTCCCTGTTTCTCACTGCCACCCTTATAAAATTCTTGTCGAGGCCGAAGGATTGGCAGTCTCTCACCAAAACCCCGTCGGCCATAGTGCGTGCCGCCAGGACATCGGACGCAAGGCCCAGGGGCTCGATGTTCACCAAAATGAAGTTGACGCTGCTCTCCAGGGGCTCAAAGCCCAAAGAGCGCAGGGCGGGGATGAGATAGTCCAGCTCTTCTTTAATTACGCGGCGTGACCTTTCCAGATGATCCTCACAGCCCAGCAGATACTCTCCCGCCGCAGCGGCGATGGAGCCGATGGACCAGGGAATCCGGGCCCGATTCATGATTCGCGCCAGGGTCGGATTGGTGACTCCGAAGCCCAGCCGCAGGCCGGGAACGCCGAAGGATTTGGTCAGGGATCTCATCACAAACAGGAACTCCCTCTGTGGTGCCAGGCGCGCCACGCTCTCCTCCGGGCGGGAGAGTTCTATGAACGCCTCGTCCACCAGGAGAAAGGTCTCGGCACGTTCGCACCTTTCCGCTAGGCTTGTCACCTGAGCGCCGGTGAGGATCTTTCCTGTGGGATTATTGGGATTGCATAAAAACAGAGCTTTAGCGGCCTCAAGCTCTTCGTCGCGTAAGGCGGGCAGGCCGTCTGTGCCGATCTTGATGCACTTGGTCGCACCCCCGGCCAAAAGAGACTGGTTCTCGTACTCGCCGAAGGTAGGCGATGGGATCAGGGCCAGATCTCCATCCGCAAGCGTTGCCTCTGCGAACAGCCGGATCAGCTCCGAAGAGCCGTTGCCGGGAACTATGCATGATGCCTCCACTCCGGCGAATCTTGCGGCGGCGCGACTGAAACCGGAATAGTTGTTGTCCGGGTAATGGCAGACTCGTGTCAGCTCCCTTGCCACCAGCTCCTGCAAGGGCGGCGAGCCCAGAGGATTGATATTCGCGGAGAAATCAAGAGGCTCCGCACCGAGAGCCGATGCTGCCTCTTGCACCTTGCCTCCCTGCTTGCACTCCTCTGCGCACGCAAAGCTCTTCCGTATCCGGTTTATCATGAATTCGAAGGCCATCTCATGTTAAGGCATTTCAAACTTGTGGACAGAAATCCTGCATTAACGATCGTGACGAGATCGATACGCTACGCCATTTTATTTTTGTATATTATTACTGGAATGAATC
>RPOO01000042.1 GCA_003857025.1 Methanothrix sp. | reverse complement strand
TTGAAAACCTGGAGGAAGGCCTGGATTGGAGGCCGGACTTTGCAGTCATCGCTTCTCCCACAGATCTGCATGCAATGCAGGCTTTGCAGGCGGCAAGAAGCGGCTGCCACCTCTTCATCGAAAAACCGCTTTCCCATACGGAGGCGGGACTGAAAGAGCTGCAAGAAGAGATCTCCGGCAGAAATTTGATCACGCTCGTGGGATGCAACATGCGCTTTCATCCGGGACCGGCCAAGGTGAAGGAGCTGCTGGAGCATAACGCCATCGGCAAAATTCTGTTCGCTCGCGTTCACACCGGATCTTACCTGCCGCAGTGGAGACCGGGCCAAGACTATCTCAAAAGCTACAGTGCCAATGCCTCTATGGGAGGCGGCTGCATCCTGGACTGCATTCATGAGATCGATCTGGCCAGGTGGTATCTGGGCGAGATGGAGGATGTCTTTTGCAGAGCCGAGCATCTAAGCTCAATGAAGATGGATGTGGAAGATACGGCCATCCTGGTCTGCAAGCATTTTAGTGGTGCACTCTCTGAGGTCCACCTGGATTATGTGCAGCGAACTTATGAGAGGGGATGTCAGATCGCGGGAGAGGACGGTTCCATATTCTGGGATTATCGGCAGGGCCAGGTTCGCTGGTTTGATGCATCTTCGGATCAATGGAAGACCTATTCTCAGGCGGGTGGATGGACGGTAAACCAGATGTACATCGATGAGATGCGCCATTTTTTGAGATGCCTCGAAGAAGGTGCCCCGACAATGCTTCCTGTCGATGATGCCGCCCGATTGATGAATGTGGTCTTTGCCGCCAAGCGCTCAGCGGCAACAGGTCGGACAGTGCGCACAGGAATAGATGCGTAGAGATCGATTTAGCTTAATTTCGGTAATAAAATTTAACGGGGATATTGATGATTACAGCAATTGTGCAGGCAAGAATGGGATCGACCAGACTCCCCGGCAAGGTATTGATGGAGCTGTGCACAAGGCCGCTCTTGGGCCACGTTGTGGAACGCCTGCATCATTCCAAGAGATTGGAGAGAATAGTCGTGGCTACATCCGCCAGCCCTCTGGACGACCGCGTGGAGAGCTTCTGTCGGCAGGAAGGTATTTTATGCTATCGCGGCCGCGAGGATGATGTCCTAGATCGCTATTTTATGGCGGCCAAATCTTATGCGGCGGATCCGGTGGTGCGAGTTACAGCCGACTGTCCGCTAATCGATCCCGTAGTATTGGACGAGACGATTGATGCTTTCCTGCGGGAGAAGTGTGACTATGCAAGCAACACCATCGACCGCACTTATCCCGATGGACTTGATGTGGAAGTCTTCTCCAACAAAGCCCTGGAGAAGGCGTGGCATGGGGCAAGAATGGCATCGGAAAGAGAACATGTAACGCCTTACATCTGGAAGAGACCGGATCAATTCAGAATTTATCAGGTCAAGGCAAAAAGGAATCTGTCTTCCTTGCGCTGGACGGTCGATGAACCTGAAGACATGGATTTCGCAAAAAAGGTCTACAGCCGCCTTTACAGGCCGGAGGATAGCCATCTTTGCAGACCGGGGAAAATTTTTCTTATGGATGATGTACTCAGGCTGCTCGAAGAAAATCCCGAGATCCAGCAGATAAATCAGGGATTCGAGACCAATGAAGGATATATTCGCTCCCTTGAGAAGGATCATATAGTACCCCGTCCTGAAAGTCGGACTGGAGACGTATCTGATGACGGCAGATGAAGGGACTTTTGGCTCTTCTGGCCAGGAGCTTTACAGAAAAGCAAGAAAGATCATTCCGGGCGGCACACAGCTTCTATCCAAGCGGCCGGAGATGCTGCTGCCAAACCTATGGCCCAGCTACTATTCCCGGGCCAAGGGCGTCGAAACCTGGGGATTGGATGGGAAGAAGTACATCGATATGAGCTACTCCGCCATAGGTGCCTGTATTCTGGGGTTCGCCGACCCGGATGTCGACGAAGCTGTAATCGATGCCATAAGAAAAGGCAGCATGTCCACCCTGAATTGTCCGGAGGAGGTGGAATTGGCAGAGCTTCTCTGCAATCTTCACCCCTGGGCGGAGAATGTGCGCTACGCGAGAGGCGGGGGCGAGGCGATGTCTGTTGCAGTTCGTATCGCCAGAGCGAAGACGAAGCGCGACAAGATCGCATTCTGCGGTTATCACGGCTGGCACGACTGGTACCTTGCCGCCAATCTGGCTGCGGAAGATGCCCTGGACGGCCATCTCCTGCCCGGCCTTGAGCCTGCCGGAGTTCCGCGGGGCCTGCGCGGCACGGCCATTCCTTTTCACTACAACCGGATCGACGAGCTGGAAGCCATCGTCTCTGCCAATAAAGGCGATCTTGCGGCCATCGTCAGCGAGCCCTTGCGAAATTACCATCCCGCGCCGGGCTTTTTAGAGAGGATGAGGGAGATTGCGACAGAGATCGGGGCGGTGCTGATCTTCGACGAGGTCTCGGCAGCATGGCGGCTGAACACGGGCGGCGCACATCTTCTTTATAATGTTCAGCCGGATATGGCCGTCCTGGCCAAGGCCATGTCCAACGGGTACCCCATGGCGGCCATAATTGGGCGAGAGGATGTGATGCAGGCAGCCCAAAATAGCTTCATCAGCAGCACTTACTGGACAGAGAGGATAGGGCCGACGGCAGCCCTGGCAACCATCGAGAAGCATCGGCACTGCAATGTGGCGGAGCACCTTATTCGCATCGGCTCCGCCATCCAATCAGGCTGGCAAAAAGCGGCCGAGCGGGCCGGAATATCTATCCACGTCTCAGGCATCCCGCCCCTGGGCCACTTTGATTTCGAATACACCAATGCACAGGAGATACGCACCCTCTTTACCCAGATCATGCTGGAAAAAGGGTACCTGGCTACAAATGCCTTCTACTCCAGCTACGCCCATAGCGATCATCATGTCGATTGCTATCTGGAAGAGGTGGAGAGAACATTTGAGGTTCTGGTGGGAGCCATAGAGAAGGGCGAGGTGGAAAGATTGCTCAAGGGCCCGGTGGCTCACACCGGATTTTACAGACTGGCTTAGGAATGAGACAGTTGGCCGGATCTCTAATTGGGACGGGATGCTCCGCATGCGAGCGGACTGGAGTCATCCCCTGGACGGGCAAATGAGCGCGAGCCTGATCGTTCGGGCGGATGCCAGTACGGAAATTGGCACGGGCCATGTGATGCGCTGCCTGGCCCTGGCCCAGGGATGGCAGGATGCAGGTGGAATCGTCTCATTTGTGATGGGTACACACTCCCATTCATTGGAATCCCGTTTGAAGTCAGAAGGCATGGAAATAATTCATCTGACGTCTTTGCCCGGTGGCTTGGAAGATGCCGGGCAGACGGCGAAGGTCGCCAGGGAGAGAAGAGCCTCTTGGATTGTGATCGATGGCTACCATTTCCATTCCGAATACCAGGAAGCAATTAAATCCGCCGGGCTTGACCTTCTGGCAATTGACGATAATGGCCATGCCATCCACTATTTTGCCGATCTGGTCTTGAATCAAAACCTACATGCGGACAGCGTTCTCTACCAGAGCCGGGAGCCGGGAACAAGGCTACTTCTCGGCACCAGATATGTGCAACTCAGACGCGAGTTCAGAAAACTGCAAGGCCTGCATCGCAGGGTCCGGGAAGATGGAAAACGCATTCTTGTCACCCTGGGCGGAAGCGATCCCGAGAACGTCACGCTGAAGGTGCTATGCGCTTTGCAGAGGCTAAGCATCCCGGAAATCGAGGCCGTGATTGTAGTGGGCGGTAATAATCCCAACTATGAGCATCTTCAAGCTTCAATAGCCGATTTTTCCCCACATTTTCGTTTGGCGAAGAACGTGGAAGACATGCCTGAACTGTTAAGCTGGGCCGACATTGCCGTAACATCCGCCGGGACGACTGTTTGGGAGGCCGCCTTTATGGGCCTTCCCAGCATCCTCTTGACAATCGCCGACAACCAGATCGGCGTTGCCAAACGGTTGGGTGAGATGGACATGGCCATAAACCTGGGATGGCACCAAAGCCTCACAAAAGAAGATATCGCCCGGGCAGTGGAAGGGCTCCTAAGCGACCCCGGAAAGAGAGGTCTGATGAGCAGGCGTGTTCAGGAGCTTGTGGACGGCGAAGGAGTCGAAAGGGTGCAAATGTACCTGAGTGGATGCAGTCTGCGATTGAGACGGGCCAGGCAGGCAGACTGCGAGCGGATCTGGAGATGGGCCAATGAGCCCGAGACGAGGGCGGCATCTTTTTCGTCTGATGCCATTCCCTGGGAGAATCATGTGGAATGGTTTAATTGCAAGATTAATGATCCGAATTATTTTTTATTCATTGCCCAGGATGTTCACGACGACTTCGTGGGCGTTGTGCGTTTCCAGGCCTGCCGCGAAGAAGCGGTCATCAGCGTGAACATAACGGAAAACAAGCGAGGCCTGGGACTGGGAATGCCGCTCATTGTGGCGGCTGTGGAAGAGCTGTTTCGCACCACTTGCATCACGTCGGTGCACGCTTTTATTAAGCCGGAGAATGATAGATCGATCAGGACATTTGAAGGATGCAAATTTCAAAGGATGGGCACAAAAAGCGTAAATGGTGAGAACGCGCTGCATTATCTGAAGCTAAAGTGTCCCGAATTGCAGATAGGATGATGATTTTTGACAGCTTCAAGTCAATAGACGTGACGCAAGAAATCGGGGCCAGAAGGTTTCAGAATCATAAGTCTAATTCGTCTAAATGATTCGCCAGGAGCATATCGATCATGCCGCACATCAGTATTTCGGGAAGAAGGATTGGGCCCAAAGAGCCCGTCTACATCATAGCCGAATTATCCGCCAACCACAATCAGGATCTTGAGGAAGCCGTCCGGCTGATAAAAGCCGCCAAGGATGCCGGAGCTGATGCCGTAAAGCTGCAGACATACACCCCGGATACTATCACGATCGACTGCCACAACGAGTACTTTAGAATTGGAGACGGCACTTTATGGCAGGGTCGCAATCTCTACGACCTCTATCAAGAGGCTTACACTCCCTGGGAGTGGTATCCCCGCCTCAAAGATGAGGCAAGACTCCAGGGCATCGACTTATTCTCCACGGCATTTGATCCCTCTGCAGTGGACTTCCTGGAAGAGATGGATGTTCCGGCCCATAAAATAGCCTCCTTTGAAGTCGTCGATATACCCCTGATTGAAAAGATGGCCGGCACGCACAAGCCGCTCATAATTTCTACCGGCATGGCAACAATCGGCGAGATCGAAGAGGCGGTATGTGCGGCCAGAAATGCCGGCCTGGATGAGATTGCACTGCTCAAATGCACCAGTGCATACCCGGCTTCGCCAGAGGAGATGAACCTGTGCACCATTCCTCATATTTCCAGGACATTCCATCTACCTGCGGGCCTGTCCGATCATACACTGGGCATAGAAGTGCCCGTGGCGGCAGTCTCGCTCGGTGCCTGCATCATCGAGAAGCATTTCACACTATCCAGATCTTCGACAGGACCGGACAGCGCTTTCTCTTTGGAGCCCGGAGAATTCAGGGCCATGGTCGATGCGATCCGCATCACGGAAAAGGCCCTGGGAGAGATACACTACGGCGCGAGCGAGAGAGAAGCAAAGAGCAAGGCATTTCGCAGATCTCTCTTTGCCGTGAAGGATATCGCGAAAGGGGCTGCATTTACGGAAGAGAATGTTCGCTCCATCAGACCCGGATTTGGGTTGCACCCGCGCCATCTCAAGGATTTGATGGGATGCGCCGCCAGCGAAGATATCAGTCGAGGCACGCCGCTTTGCTGGGACCTTGTTCGCAGGAAAACCAGGTGATGCGTGGACAGATGAGACAAATTATTGGATAACGCGTCACAAAAGGTGAAATTTTTTTGAGGCAAATAGTCAATCACCTATAAAAAAATTGAGATTATTTGCGAAAAGATTCGATAACTTTTTTCACGGCGTTTATGACGTCATCGACATCGGCTTTGGTCATGGCGTGAAACATGGGCAGCGAGATCAATCTTTCGTATGCGGCTTCGGCTATTGGATATTCTCCGCCCTCGTACCCGAAGAGATTCCGGTAGTACGGATGCATGTGGACGGGGATATAATGAACATTAACGCCGATATTCTCCGCTCGCAAGGCTTGAAAGACCTCGGCGCGAGTTGCAGTTAGCAAATCGAGATCGAGGCGTATGGGATAAAGATGCCAGGCTGATGCAACCTCGGGCCTCTCCACCGGTAAAATCAGACTCGATATATCCGAAAATGCCGCGCGGTAAATCGATGCGATCTCTCGTCGCCGCAACAGGTTGTCGTCCAGTTTTTTGAGTTGCGATATGCCTAACGCAGATCCGATATCCGTTAGACGATAATTGTAGCCTAATGAGACCATCTCATAGTACCATTGGCCGTTTGCCTGCCTCTGCCGCGCATCACCAACAATGCCGTGATTGCGAAAGAGCGACAATCTGGCAGCCAGTTCTTTATCATCCGTGGTGACCATTCCACCTTCGCCGGTAGTGATGTGCTTTACGGGATGAAAGCTGAACACAGTCATATTGCTTATTGAACCGACTTGCCGACCCTTGTAAGTTGCTCCTAGGGCATGACAGGCATCTTCGATTACGATCAGACCGTGATCTTGGGCCAGTTTATTCAGGGCATCCAGTTCGGCGGGATGGCCCGAGTAATCCACCGGGATGATGGCCTTTGTTTTAGGAGTTATGCGATTTGCCACTTCATCTGGATCCAGGTTCAAAGTATCCCGGGAAATATCGGCAAAGACGGGCTTCGCTCTCTGGTATAGAATACAGTTGGCCGTGGCACAAAAGGTCATGGGCGTGGTGATGGCCTCGTCTCCCGGCCCAATGCCCGCCGCAAAGGCTGCCGCATGTAGCGCAGCTGTCCCTGAACTGAAGCTGACCGCATATTTTGAGCCCACGCGAGAAGCCATTGCATCTTCAAATTCTGAGACTTTGGGGCCGGTGGTGATCCAATCGGAACGCAGGACGTCTACCACGGTATCGATATCCTCTTTGTCGATGGTCTGGTGCCCGTAGGGCAGCAGAGTGCTGCGCACGGGACACCCGCCGTTTACTGCCAGATCGCCCGCGCCCGCCTTTTTCACTGGTCAAACCTCCGCAGTTCCTCTTGGGAAAGCCACTGGCGATTGGCATCGCTGGAGTAACAAAATCCCTCGGGCAGGCAACGAGCTTCAGTCCAGTTTTCCATCTTCCACCAGGGATGGGTGGGGAGAATCAGATACATGCCATCAAGCTCGACTGCGTGACGCGACTCATCCTCGGACAGCAGGATTTCATGCAGCTTCTCGCCGGGGCGTATGCCTATATTCTTGATGACGCATCCCGGAGCGATCGCCTCAGCGAGATCGGTCAATTTGGCGCTGGGGATTTGGGGGACAAATATCTCGCCCCCCTTCATGAGGATGGTGCATTTGGCGACGAAATTCACGCCCTGGTCAAGAGTGATCCAAAAGCGCGTCATACGCGGATCAGTTACCGTAATGGTGCCGCTCTTGCGCTGTTTGGCGAAGAGAGGTATGACGCTTCCCCTGCTTCCGATAACATTTCCATAGCGACAGACGGAAAACTTCGTGCCTTCCGCTCCTGAGTAGGAGTTCGCCTGAATGAACATCTTTTCCGCGCATAGCTTCGTGGCACCGTAGAGGTTGATGGGGTTTACAGCTTTGTCCGTGGATATAGCCATCACTTTCTTTACGCCGTGATCTATGGCGGCATCTATTACATTCCTGGCACCCAGAATATTGGTCTGCACAGCCTCGAATGGGTTGTATTCACACGCGGGCACCTGCTTGAGTGCTGCCGCATGTATCACTATGTCAACGTCATTGAAGGCTCTGCTAAGGCGCTCTCTGTCCCTCACATCGCCTATGAAATAGCGCATGGGCGAGTCGCCCTCGTCCGGGAAGAGCTGGCGCATCTCATGCTGTTTAAGCTCGCCTCTGCTGAATATGATCAGTTTTCTGGGATGATACTCTCGAAGCAACGTCTCTGTGAACTTCCTGCCAAATGAGCCTGTGCCCCCTGTGACCAGAATACTCAAATCGTCGAACATAGGAACCTTCTAATTATGTTGATTTAGGATATATTAGTAACCTGGCGGGTGGTGAGTCCATAGTTCTGCCCGGCATTCCCACGCATAATAATCCTTTCTCAGTAGCAGCTTAAGTCGATCGTTTATCTAGGTTTCGTCGAATTTCTGGGCCGGGACTGAACCGATTTGCAGCCCTCTCCAGCTCGTCATCACCCGGCCTAATAGAATGAACGATAGGGCGGTTGGTATTCCAGAGTGACGTCCATCTCGCCGCCGTTTAGATACACGCCGCAAAAAGTGCCATCGACAGGGAACACTGGGCACGCTGCGCCGCCTATACGGCATTTCCAGTAAGGGCTGTAGCTATTCGTAATAATGAGAATGGCCGAGCCGGTCGAATTTACGCCCAGATGAATCCTGTCCGGCGAATATTCTCTCAATGTTATGTTCCCGTGTTTGAAGCCCAGTCGATCTGCATCAGTCTTGCGAATCGACTGCGCCTCCAAAAATGCAAAATTTTGCAGTGTCTCCAGATCGGCATGACTCAATGAATCCAGAAGATCTGAGGAGTTCTCAAAGACCTGCGCCCCGTTCGCCAGGAAGAAGCGAGGCAGGCAGGCATCATTACGGTAGATGTAGAGCCTCCGTCCTTGCAGGTTATCTGCCACTTCCTGCGCTATCCTTCCCTGGCCAAGACCGGCAACGTTGGACGGCATTTGAGATGGCAGCAGCGTCAGGTTGTCGTTAATGAGTGGTTTTAGGGATATGATGTACCTGGTATTTGCCAGGGAGAGAAGATTCAGGTTATAGTAGTCGGAGAACGTGATATTATCTTTATAGTCGAAGACGCCGTCTGAAGGCTCAAAAAGATAAATTCTATTTCCCCAGTTATGGAAATAATTAAAGATCTCTGAATCGTTTGAAGTCAGGGGCTTGATCACTTCATCCCAAAAGTTTTGATAGCGGAAAGAGTATAAGGTTACATAGCCGTCGACGGATTCAAATCCGTAGGCATTGGCAAAACCGGGATGCAGGCCGTGTGCCACCGTCGCCACACGATACGGCTGATGATCCTCGATCCTGGATAGATGATCGAGATCCGGGTTTTCATAGTTTATCGCATAGCTATCTCCACCCAGCCACTGCTCTGCGTGCTGCACCTTTATCACTCCGGAAAGGGAGAACAAAAACAATAGGACCATCAAGCAGCTTATGGTTTGTGCCTTCACTCTTCTCTTGGGTCTGTTGCTCTCCCCCAGAGGGCCGGTCTTCTCTCGCATAAAGAAATGAAGGCCGAATCCAACCATCAGGGCGGCGAAGAAGGGAGCGAGCAGATAGAATCGATCGAACTGATAACCGGAGAAAAAGCCGATGTGCGGAGCGACAAAATACGTCCAGAACGGCTTGACCAGGCTCGCGATCGTCCCGCAAAATATCACTGTGCAAGTAACGATGAGATATCGTCGATCATTAAATCGGATCCATAATAATCCTGCCAGACCTACAAGCAAATATATACTATTTCTCCTAATAAAACTGGACCCTGACGAGATCGAGGTGGCAAGACCCGAATCAAAGCCGCCCAAGACGCCAAACAGCGGCCAATGAGCCCGGTGGGATAGAGGTGCATTTGCGATAAAAGCCAAAATTAAGGGAACGTTGCCTAACAATATTATCGACGAAAAGATGGAATAAATAATTAAAAATTTCCACGATCCTTGGCGGCGAATCAGAATGAACCAAACAAGAATCATCGGCAGAGCAAAAGGTATGCTTACGGCGAAACTGGAGGAGAAGAGCACGGCGGCTCCCGCCATTGCCGCCAGAAGATAGCCGGATCTTCCCGGTCTTTCTATTGAGCGTTCCAATAGCCAGAGGACCAGAGGAAAACCCATTATTCCAAAGATCTGGTCGGCCAGAATAGAATGATGAGCATCCCCGTACAGCAAAGATGAATATGATATCGCATACACCAAACCGGCCAGGATGGACGGATACAGATCCAGGCATAAGTAATCCCTGCAAAGGCGATATGTGAAATATCCGGCGATAAAGCGTTGCACAAATGTTATTGTGCCATAGACCAGCCAGCCGGGGAACAGAAGAAAAAGCAGACTGTCGATCTCAAGGATCTTATATCCTGCAGCCAGACGATCAGTTCCGCATGCGGCATAAGAGAGCCAGTAATAAAATCCATTCCCTGAGAAATCCAAGGCCTGCTTCATCATCATGGGAAGGAATGAATCGCCTTCGTCGTGTATCCTGATATAAGAAAACGGACCGAGAAGGACGTATTCGGAAGTCAGCCAAAGGGCCCAGATGAGAAAAATAGCCGACGGATTATAGGCGAAAAAGATAAGCGCTCTATTTAATCCGCATTTTATATGCTTTGAAAAGCTCATTATTTCCTACCAGGCGATGATTTTTATAGGAAGGACGGCATTCAGGTATGATGCTAATTCGCCGGAACCCAAATTTCCTGTCGCCACTACCTCTTCCATTCGATAAATACTTTTACCCGATCATCCACGCTTCATCGATATTGGATGTGGGGCCTTGATCAATAGATGCCATCCCGGATCTGATGTCGCCCAACAGTGTTGTTGCTCGCAGGATTCACTTTGGGCTCAAGCATTCACTTTATTCTCGGAGCAAGCTTTTTATTCTTAGAATGAGGATAGCGGAAAAGCTGCATTGGCGGAGATGGGAAGGCCGGATTCGACAAATTTACGTCATCCCGTCGAGGGTGTATCGAGGCTATTTAATGAAGACCGTAATATTATGTGGTGGCAAAGGTACTCGTTTGCGCGAGGAGACCGAATACCGGCCAAAACCGATGGTGCATGTGGGAAATAAACCGGTTCTCTGGCACATAATGAAGACCTACGCGCATTTTGGATACGACGAGTTCGTAATATGCCTGGGCTACAAAGGAAATATGATCAAAGAGTATTTCCTGAATTATGAGGCGATGAACAACGACTTCACAATTGCGCTGGGCAATAAAGACAGCATAAAATTCCATAATAATCATCTGGAAAAGGATTGGATCGTCACTTTAGCCGACACCGGCGAGGATGCACAAACAGGCGCTCGGGTCAAAAAAGTTGAGAAATACCTCACAGAAGATACATTCATGCTCACTTATGGCGACGGAGTAGGCAATATCGATATAAATGCCCTGGTGAAATATCACAAGTCGCACGGCAAGATCGGGACCATGACGGGAGTTCATCCTTCATCCAGGTTCGGAGAGCTTTCTCTCAAAGACAATCGTGTTATGCAATTTAATGAAAAGCCTCAGACCATCGGGGGCTTGATCAATGGCGGCTATTTTGTATTCAATAAGGAGTTCTTCACGTATCTGAATGACGAAGACGATTGCATTTTGGAGAAGAATCCGCTGGAGTCCTTGGCAAGAGACGGAGAATTGATGGTCTATCCCCATGAAGGCTTCTGGCAATGCGTAGATACTTATCGGGAGCTGGAGCAGTTGAATGCCCAGTGGAGAACATCCAGGCCGCCCTGGAAAGTCTGGCAGTGAATGTGTTTTAACCCAAAATCCTAAGGGTGGACTACACGAATGGATCCGGCGATGAACCTAGTCGACTATTTTGAGGTCCAGTTCAGGGAAAAAGTGTTGCGGGGAAATCCAACCTTATTCCAGCTATCTAAGTTTGGCTTTGTCGGCGTGCTCAACACAATTATCGGCTACGGTTCATTTGTATTACTATTAAATTACACTAATTATCTGGCCGCATTGGTTATATCTCATCTGATCGGTGTCTCTCACAGTTTCATTTGGAATAAGTATTGGATCTTTAAATCCAGCGGGATCGGGATCGGCGGCTGCGCATACGAGTTCGCCAAATTCAACTCAGTATATGCAGGAGTGTTTCTGACGAATGCCGCTGTCTTGATAATATCTGTAAATATATTTAATGTGGACCCCAGAATAAGTCAGCTTATCGCTCTTCCCATTATAACGATTATCAGCTTCGCAGGCCATAAATATTGGAGCTTCAAAAAAGGAAAGCAGGGCAATGAACTCGCGGAGGTTAAGTGATTGATGCAAGAAGGCTTTTGGAAAGATCGCAACGTCTTTATCACAGGATGCACGGGGCTCCTAGGGTCCTGGCTCACCAAATCCCTATCGGAGAGCGGGGCTAACGTAGTCGGCCTCATAAGGGACCAGGTTCCTCAATCAAATCTGAATTGGTCCGGATTCAATAATAGGATCATTACGGTAAGAGGCGATGTCGAGGATTATTGTCTCCTGGAGAGAACCATAAACGAATATGAGATCGATGCCGTTTTTCATCTGGCGGCTCAGACCATCGTCACCATAGCCAACCGAAATCCCATTTCCACATTCAAGAGCAACATCGAAGGGACCTGGAACATCCTGGAGGCCTGCCGAAGGTCGCCTCTGGTCAAGAGAGTGGTGGTCGCATCGAGCGATAAAGCCTATGGCGACCAGGAGACTCTGCCCTATGACGAAGGCACGCCCCTGGAAGGAAGACATCCCTACGATGTATCCAAGAGCTGCGCAGATCTGATCTGCAGATCCTATTTCGAGACCTACGATCTTCCCGTGTGCGTGACCCGGTGCGGAAACTTCTATGGCGGAGGAGATCTGAACTTCAACCGGATCGTGCCCGGAACTATCCGGTCTTTGATCAACAACCGTAGGCCGGTTATCCGAAGTGATGGGACCTTCTTGCGCGACTATTTCTATATTGAAGATGGCGCAAAATCGTACATGCAACTGGCGGAGAAGATGGAAGACCGGAGAATCTGCGGCGAGGCCTTCAACTTCAGCACAGAGCATCCATTGACCGTTCTGGAGATCGTCGAAAAGATCATCCTGGCTATGGGGAGTGATCTTATGCCGGAGATCCGAAACCAAGCCACAAATGAGATCCGAGATCAGTATCTCTCTGCCGCGAAAGCGCGAGCTATGCTAAACTGGACGCCCGCTTTCACACTGGAAGAGGGCCTGGCGCGAACTGTGAAATGGTATCAAGCATTTTTCGCACGCAAGGGTGTCTAGCGATTTCGTCGGCAAAAATGCATTTGAAGATGAATGGAGAAATTCATGAAAAAGCTGATCAGCGTTGTCATTCCAGCATATAATGAGGAAGAGGTCCTGGAAGAGCTCAAGAACCGATTGAAAAAGGTTATGGCGCAAAACAGCAATTATGATTTTGAGATAATAATAGTAGAAAACGGCTCCTGGGACTCTTCGTATGAAAAATTAAAAGAAATTAATATAGAGGATTCCCGATTTAAAGTGGTCAAGCTATCGAAGAATTTCGGATGCGATGGCGGGATCGTGGCTGGCCTGAAATACGCGAAGGGAGACGCAGCTGTAATTATGAATGCAGATCTGCAAGATCCTCAGGAGATGATCTCGCAATTCATCACGAAATGGGACGACGGATACGAAATAATCTATGGAGTAATTCAAAAGAGAGAAGGTGTCTCGTATATCCGAAAGGTTCTTTCCTCGCTGGCTTATGTGATAATTTATAATTTAACCCATGAAACGGTGCCAAAAAATGCGAGCGATTTCCGTCTGATCGATCGGAAAGTCTATGAAACTGTGAATCGCATGGATGAAAAGAACAAGTTCTTGAGGGGAATCATAGCCTGGACCGGGTTCAAACAGACCGGAATTCCATACGAGCGGCCAGCGAGATTTGCCGGCGAGACCAAAGCAGGATTTTTTGCCGCCTTTAATGTGGCAATGAACGGCATATTCTCGTTCTCATATTTTCCATTGCATATTGCGACAATACTGGGATTTTTAATCTCAGTTGCGACCTTTATCCTGATTTTTATTGAGATTGGATTATTCTTAGTCTACGGCCAGGTCGTTCCGGGATTTACCACCACAATTATATTGATGCTCTTCTTATTCGGCATGCTCTTCTTCTTGATGGGGATAATTGGAATTTACCTCGGCAGAATTTATGATGAAGTGAAGGACAGACCCAATTTCATAGTTGCTGAAAGGATCGGCTTTGGGAATTAATGAGGAATGATTTCGTTGCGATCTGAAATAGGCAATCCGGTCTCAAACTTGCTTGCGCCTGATCAACCAGCTACAACCATGCTTGCACACGGGAAACTAGCCATAAAACTGCTTGCACCAAACTCGCTAATTCCCAGTCTATTGCCTCAAACCTGTCGGCGCATGTGCTTGCCTTTCCAAGCAATGAATCCTCCCGATGGGGTGCATAAATGACATCCTTGAATGGAAAACGAGTCCTTATCACCGGAGCTACGGGCTTTATCGGTGCCAACCTGGCCCGGATGGCTTTGTTGGAAGGCTCTGATGTTTATATCATCACAAGAACTGAGTCGGATAAATGGCGAATCGGTGATATATTGGGGGATATTGTCGAGTATAATGCTGATTATGATGTGGATTTGCTGGACCAAGACAAATTGAATCGCATTATTGCCCGAATCAGACCGGAGGTAATCTATCATACTGCAACTTACGGGGGAAGGCCCGGTCAAAAAGATACGCTCAAAATCGTGCAGACGAACCTCATCGGGACGATAAACCTGATCAAAGCCTGCCGGAAATTCGGCTTTGACCTGTTTGTCAATACCGGATCTTCTTCCGAGTACGGCGTCAAGGAAAGAGCTATGCATGAAGGGGACCTCTTGGAGCCGGTCAACGATTATGGCGTTTCAAAATCCGCTGCAACGCAGTACTGCCGGGCTGTTGCGAAGAATGAGGATCTACCAATTGTAACCTTGAGGCTTTTTTCGCCATACGGAAGCTATGAAGAATCCACAAGATTGATCCCATCTGTGATTTTATCTTGCCTGAAGGGAATGAAGCCAAAAATATCTTCGCCATATTTTGTCCGGGATTTTGTATATATCCAGGATGTGCTTGATGCTTACGCAAAACTGTCCAACGTTCCTTGTTTGAGCGGAGAGGTATTTAATATAGGCAGCGGTAAGCAATGCACTGTCGGTGATGTGGCAAATAAGATCATTGAGCTTTCCTGCGGCGGCTTTGAACTTGAGACGGGAGCGCCTCAAGCGTGGCCTAACGAGCCGAAAAAATGGGAAGCGGATATTTCGAAGGCCAATGATATTTTGGGCTGGAAGCCGAAATACGATCTGGAAAACGGATTGGCCGAGACTATCAGATGGTTTGAAAAAAACATAAATCTATATGGCGACTGCCGGGATGCAACATGAAATTATCCGATTACGTTATTGATTTTCTCGTCTCAAACGGCATAACGCATATTTTTGAGGTTTGCGGCGGGTCTCTGGCTCATTTGCTCGATTCTCTTTACGGCAGGACGGACATCTCTACCGTATCCATGCATCATGAAACGGCTGCGGCATTTGCCGCGGAAGGGTATTCGAGGGCTGGCGGCAATTTTGGCGTAGCTATGGCGACAAGCGGACCAGGTGCCACGAATTTTATCACCGGCATTGGAAGCTGCTACTTTGATTCAATTCCATGCCTGTTCATCACGGGCCAGGTCAATACCTATGAATTTAAATTCGACAAACCAACCCGGCAGATCGGTTTTCAAGAAACGGATATCGTAAAGATAGTGAAGCCCATCACTAAGAACGCGGAGCTTCTGATGGATGAGCATAAGGTGAAATACTGTCTGCAAGAGGCCATTTATGAAGCAAAACATGGCCGCCCCGGTCCCGTTCTCTTGGATATCCCCTTGAATGTCCAGCGAGCGTTTATCGATGTTGAATCGCTTGCATCTTTTATTGATGAAGATGCAGGGGATGAGTGCAAATCCGGAGCGAGATGCTGCAGGGATATGGTGAGCTGCGCTGAAGAAAAAAGCGATATCGATGATATAATAATTCTCCAAGTAATCGATCTGATAAAATCCTCTATGCGCCCCATCATTCTCGCAGGTGGCGGGGTCAGGCTGGCTGGAGGCCAGGATGAGCTATTGAAGTTTGCTCGCAGAGCAGGAATCCCGGTTGTCGCTTCTTTGATGGGATTAGATGCTTTCCCTCACGATGATCCTCTGTTCTCCGGCATGATTGGGACTTACGGGAATCGATATGCAAATCTGGCTATTGCGAATTCCGATCTGGTTATCGCCCTGGGGACGAGGCTTGATACGAGACAGACCGGGACCCGTCCGGAAACATTCGCCAGGGGTGCCAGAATCATTCATGTCGACATAGATCCGTTCGAGCTGGACAATAAGGTCAAGGCCTTTATGCCCATCAATTCCGATCTTCGAGATTTTCTGAAGAGGCTAAACGGCTGCGAAATTTGTGAAGATAAACTGAAGTTTGATTCATGGAACGAAAAGATCAGCGGATATAAACGCCAATATCCTGCATATCGGGCACCACTCAGTAAAACCGTTGATGGGGCCATTAGTGAAACCATTGATGAATCTATTGATCCGAACTATTTCATGCATGTTCTTTCCAGTTTTTTGCCTCGTGACGCCATCATTTGTGTCGACATAGGCCAAAATCAGATGTGGTCTGCTCAATCATTAGAGATAAATGGTACACAAAGGTTCCTCACCCAGGGAGGGATGGCAGCCATGGGTT
>RPOO01000041.1 GCA_003857025.1 Methanothrix sp. | reverse complement strand
TCGTCCTGCTCAAGGGAAAGATCGGCCCGGTGTCGAACCTCATCACCGACGGCGAGACCGTTCGGGCCAATACCAATGGAAATGCAGGCATGACTGTGGGCGGAACAGGCGATGTCCTGGCCGGTGTCACCGCGGCTCTCTATGTCCGGACGACCGCCCTTCGAGCGGCTACGGCTGCGGCTTTCATCAACGGCAGAGCCGGCGACCTGGTCTATCTGGAAAAAGACTTCGGTATGGTGGCGACGGATCTGCTCGATAAGATCCCCCAAGCCATGAGGCTGTGATGTCTCAAGAGAGGCCCGAGGAGAAGCTGGCCGGCATGGTGGATATCACCGACAAGCCTCCCGTCTTCAGGACGGCCACTGCCACCGGCTGCATCCGGCTCAAGAGGTCCACCGTCGAGGCTATTTCATCCGGAAATATCAAGAAAGGCGATGTGCTGACGGTAGCCAGGATGGCGGCGATACTGGCCGCCAAGGACACGCCGCGTTTGATTCCCCTCTGCCATCCCATTCCTCTCACCGGATTGGATGTGAATTTCGAGCTGGAGGAGGATCTGGTGCGAGCCACGGTCCGGGTAACGTCTGTGGGCAAGACCGGCGTGGAGATGGAGGCGTTAACGGGTGTTTCTGCCGCCTTGCTCAACATCTGGGATATGGTGAAATATCTGGAAAAGGACGAGACGGGGAACTATCCAAATACTAAGATCGAGATGATACGGGTCTCCGAAAAGAGGAAGGCGTGTTACTAGCCATTTTTTGCATAAGATCTCTCTTGCAAATTATATTTTTACCTGATGTCGATTGGGTCGAGAAAATGGCAAACATTTCAGATGGTCAAAATCACATCCCTCCTTTCATCAGTCCAATTTTTAGCAGTTATTTCCAGCAGTCCAGACATTAAGCGCTATAAAGCATATTTGTGTTCTATCTCACGGCGTAAATTAAGCTGTTCCGCTAATTTTCAGAAAGCTCGCTGGTTATCTGCCTGAAATTGTTTAGCAGATTTGCGCCTCTTGTCGTGGTTGCATATAATACGGTCTGTCCGTTTCTGACTTCAATTAAGTTATTTTTAAGTAGCAAATCTATGTATGGATTAACAGTCCTGAAGTTAAGATTTGCCTGATATACAATTCGCGTCTTGCTGGCACCATTCATACATATTCCAAGGATTTCCGATATTATTAAATGCCTGCTCCTCTTCATACATTTTCACCTACCGACGCTATTGTTACTATCTGCCTGGTTTTTCCAATTGTCCCAAACAGTTGAAGCTGGATCATTGATCAATGGATCTATTTTGCAACTAGCAATGCATTTTGGTATGCAATGCTACAGGCATGTCAATGATGATCTTCAAGTGTTCACCAAAGGCTACAAATCCTTTCTTGCAATTCCATCTACTTTTTTTGAGGGATAAAAGATTATCGAATTAATATTACGGAATTTCATTATAAATTGTAAATACGTATCTTTTTCATCGCAGATTGGCGATATTAACATATCCAATTTGATGTGCATCCTAACAAGACAATAGCAGTCGCTGCCATTCGATAACCACAGCTACTTATAATCGTTTTGGTGGAATTTATTCCAATTGTTTTGGCTTTGCATCTCTTTGCAGTTCGTGCGACTTGATCAAATTAGTGTTTGTTATCGCGATGTGGATTTCTAAGCACGAGTTAGTTATTTTTATTATAATTATCCTTCATGATGGCCGTTTAAAAGGCATCAGCTTATCGTTTTTTGATGAATCTTTTGGATTTTTATTAAATTATATTATTATGTTTCTGGTGTTATTTGCAGCATATGATTAAATAATATTTTGTTCTCAATAAATCTACCCCAAATCTTTCGTTCATTGGCCTGATCATTTCAGCTAAACCGCATTTTAAGTATGATCGTTGGCTTTCCTCACGTATTCTTATCGTTAATACTATCTGTGATTCAGACATTCAGGTAGGTCTCTGCTATTAATTTTCAAAAATAGAGATTTTCGTTACAAACAATCTACTTTGCGGCAGATGATTTTATATGGTAATATGACAATGGATTTAGTCTGCCTAGCTGATTTGATGTACTATTGGTATGGAAACCTTTTAAGTGTTAAAAGGAAGATGAACTCATGGCTGTGCCGAAATACCGACCTGCAACCAAGATTGTGCTCAAAATTCTTGAGTGCATATCCAGGAGCCAAGCCAAAGGTCGTGCCCTAAAAACACATGTGATTCAATGTGCCAACCTGAAGACGACCTCTGCGGAAAAATACATAACTATGCTAAAGGAAGCAGGCTACATTGAAGAGAAAAGGGAAAGTTGGGGTGAAAGAGAGATTATAGTGTACGAATTGACACCTCTGGGAAGAGAGAGATATAGTTGGTTTCGAAAGATAAATGATGAACTCTTTATGTCGTATGACGGGATGGACTAATATGTCGGATGTTTCGTTTACGGATTTTGCTTATCAGGCAATTGAACAGGCCGAACAAAAAAGAATGCATTTGATGTATATCGTAATCGGTTGCCTCTTGGCCTCGCTCCCTGGTTTGGGGATCAACGCCTACTTCTATATGGTAGAATCTCATTCGAAAGGCGGGCTATCCAGCGGTTCTTTGGAATTGATCGCATTTTTGGCAATGATATGCCTCGTTCTTCTTGCTATCGGTCTGCAAAAATTCGTGCTATTTAGAGATCTGGGCAATAAGCTCAGTCAGATCGAATTATTAGAACAGACGATCTATAATGAGGTTATATTGCCAAAGAATGTCGAATGAAACCGTCGATTCAGGCCGGAACTCGTGCCGGAATCATTTGATATAATATGCTTTGTCGGGCGTTAAATCCTTAAGAACCGGCGTTTGGCTCAGCATATGTCCGCTGGCCCATTGGGTCGTCTCGTTATATGCCTCGTAAAAGCAGCTTTGCAGGAGTATTTTCTTTTTCTTTTGGCCGTTTTCTGCTATTGCTTCGCATAATTTATGAGTAAACACGCTCAGTGAGCCCGTCCACTCTTCATTGGATGGCTCATTTGCCCTAGAGGATGTCAGCATCAGCTGACTCTCTCCAGTGGCGTTACATAGAGCGCCGCTGTGACAAGCATCTATTATTATTGCTAAATTCTTTACGCCTTGAATATACGTATTTAAATCATCTTCACTGATATATGTGGATTCGACCCCGTCGGCATCTTGCGGGATAAGGTAATAGTCTCCGTCTCGATCCAGGACACCATGTCCGGAATAGTAAACAATTATGTTGCCGCCCCTGTTCTGTCGTTGCTTCACCTCGGCCAGAGCAACTTCCAAGATATTGTGCTTCGTGGGCTTATAATGAGAATCATCCGTCAACATAAGCACATCATATCCGTACATCTCCAGAAGACCTGCAAAGGTTTTGGCATCATTTACACTGGAATGCAGGTCCATCCTGTCCTTGTAGTTGTCAATTCCTATGACGATCGCAAAATCTTTTTTATATTTCTTTTTGCCGCTTAATGATCTGTTATCTATATTTTTATAATCTAGCATTTGGTCAGATCTTTGCGGTTTTTCTCCCTCGATGATATCAAAGTTTTTCAGAACGGCATCTTGATTGGTTCCGACAGTATTCTGAAATACTGATCTGCGGTCCGTTTTCGGCATAATATTCAGTCGGTCCAGGTTAGATTCTACGATAGAAGGCTGGTCCAAACCGGAAATTGATCCTTGATCGCTATGTTGCTCACCACTTTGCTCTTGATCTTTGCCAAAAACAATGTCCGAACTGGCAATTCGTGTCGTTGCCAGGAGATAGTCGTTTGGCTCATTGCTCTCATATTCCTGGTATGTTCCAAGATCACCGTTAAGGATATTCGAACTGGCGATCTGAGCTGTATCTAAGATATAACCGTAAGGATCATCCTTCTGATTGTAGCTATATTTTTCCATCTGGCTCATCTCTTTGCTATCAGATGTGTAGGACCCGATCCGGTTCATTGGATAATTCGGTTCATCGCTTTCATAAATGTAGTTCGCCTTTATGCTGTGATTATCTATGTCCGAATCTGCGATCAGAGTCCTTCTTGCGAATTCATCGTATTTTTTCGTCTTTGAGTATCCGTAGCTCGATCTTGAATTATCGTTCTGAATGTCAGAATCCGCGATCAGAATTTGTTCTGACAAATACTGGTTTGATGAATGCTGATTGGATAAATAATTTAAATTTGAGATGATGATGCCGTAATCGGCATTTTCGTGCATCGGATTTAGGCTGATAGGAGAAGGCCCCGTTGAGATATCATTTTCTCTTCTATTAAGGAACTCCAAATTGGTTTTTATATCTAAGGAAACATTCGAATCTGCGATCAGAGCATTTTGGCTGGATTGATTATTCATTTCTGTTATCTCGTACAGTCTTTTCCATTTCGGGCCGATAGCTGGAAAATATGTGTTCGGGAGACCATTCGCGTTTTTATATTTTTCTGTGCTATATCTGGGATAATCAATTTTGGAGTAATTCATGTCTTTGCTAGTAAAGGCGACATCAGCTCCATAATTGACGGAATCGGTAAAATTATTGCCGTTTGGATGGTCAAAATTCTC
Organism: Methanothrix sp.; assembly: GCA_003857025.1. Taxonomy (GTDB): domain Archaea; phylum Halobacteriota; class Methanosarcinia; order Methanotrichales; family Methanotrichaceae; genus Methanothrix. Next base: position 12,383 of record RPOO01000041.1, on the reverse strand, counting down.
GTTTTTGAGGCTGAATAGATCTATCAGTTGATTCTCGTGGTTTGTACTAATCTCCATGAGTCTGTTTGACGCATCCTTTGATAGTTGCACTGTGCCTACATCGTCAATGATTGCATCTATCATTGGGGTGATCATCATGACCATAAGCGCTATCAACAAAAGTGCTCTCAACTGCGCCGCCCTCTGATGCCTTCTTGAGATCTTTATTTGGAAATGGCAATCTCTTTGAAGAGATGCCTGTGTATTCTTAATTGGTTTTTTTGGTAATATATATGTTTTGCAGATCGGAAGTCCCTATTAAATCGCTCCATCGATGACATCAAATTCCGAGTGCTTCAAATGCCTCAGATAATGACGGCAAGTTCTAATGGGCGATTAGGGGGCATTTATTATGATTGAAGGATCACTAACTTTTCTTAAGGTTCTTTGCGGTCTAATCTAATATGAGTGAGAAATATTTATGAAGACATGCACCATTATCGCCTTGATTATTCTTTTATGGCAAGCATCAGTTGCCGCGGAATATGCTGGAATAAACGTCTTCCGATACGGTGGACTGCAAGCAGAAGGAGTTGCGCTGAATGAGCCAATTAAGAATATTGCAGGACCAAATGTCGGATTTGACTTCAGAGGCGGTTTAACGGGCTCATCAAAAGAAAGTGGCCTTGCGGTTAATACGATCAGCTCTAACTTAAATAGCATAATTAATTCTCGATCTTATCTCGATTCTTTTGGATTTGATATGCCCAAGATGATGGAGTTCAAGGATTCCATAGGGATTCTTATTCTTAGCTCCGAAACAGGAGAGTTTGTCTCTGAGGATACATCAAATCTCGATATCCCTGTGGAAGTACCCGATCCTGCCAAGGAGGTCAATGCCATGTTTAATCTTATTCTTCTCGTCGACGAGACCATCCCCGCCGATACTACAGCTACAACAAATGCGGTCGAAAATGCGATACATGTCAATAATGCAATAGCGTTTGACGATACAATTTCCAACGGCAACACAGTACCGGTCGAAGAAGGTGTCGAAGACCCGCTTAGCAATGATATTGAGTTAACAAGCTTAGCAGATGAACAATAATAGGACGATATGATTATGATACATAAAATAATAATAAGATAATACGCTTCATGCATCTGAGACAATTCTAAGCTTGCTGCTATCACCATCGAAATTGTCTCTCGGGCCATTAACTCAATCCTGCAGCCTGAACTTCCATAACTTCGTATTTCCCGATGCGCATTTTGTTTTGCCTGGACATCATGCAGCTTTCATGACGAAGAGTAATCAATTCGGATCTTTGGAACTTCCTGATTCAACGAAAATCCTACGAAGTACTTCAAAAGAATTATATATGAAATGGCGCAAATTCATATTCGCTGTTGCTGCTACAGTTGCCATAGAATCTCGAAGTCTGAAGCCGTCCCGTGTAGGAGTCACAATCAATTTATTAAGCATTCAATAATATTAATCTCCGGTAATGAAAAGTGCAAGTGATAAAATCATGTCGGAAAAGCTTAGCATTATCTATATCTGCATCGTCTTCTCATTGATGGGAGCTGCGAGTGCAGCCAGCACATCTACAGCGATTATCGCAGATGGGCTTAAGGAATTTCATAGCAGTAAGGCTGGAGCGTTGTCTGGAACTACAAATTTCGAAAAAGATTCATTATATAAAACTATTTTCATGCAATCATTGGTCCAATATGAGGAAGATCTGAATCACTCATCCTATATTCTCGACGAATTTGTCAAAAAAAATATTACCAATAGTGAGGCAATGATGGCAGCCTCATCTCTTTATGAATTATCTTCCCGCACCCACGAGCTGATTTATGAAGAAAAGCCGACACCGGATTATGCAAATTATCACAATGATACCATCCATGCGTTGTCATATTTGCGGGAATACCTATGGGATATGGCAAAATTTTATGAGACGAATAAAATTAACTACGCTTTATCTGCGAGGGAAAACTTTAACGATAGCTTGTACTACTATGGGAGAGCAAGACTGGCATTGAATAAAACAAATGAATAAAGCAAATTGATCTATTCATCCAGTTTATCCGTTTTCTATTTTAATTTTGTTTTGTGTCAACGGCAAAATTGCGCCTCCGTTGTCGCCACTCGATTGATGATTAACTAACCAAAATTTCTTAGCTAAATTAAGTTCTCCAAATAGGAATTTAAGATAGTGATAAATCAAATATGCAGTTTTATAAATTCGCTGTATTCAAGATCGATCAGGCGATCCGTATTTGATATAGGTAGTAATGAAGATCAATAACCTATCTATGCTATTGGATATGATGTTTTGGTCGGTCTTTTTTCGTCAATCTCGTGGAAAGTCTTTTCTACAAAGAGTTCAAGGGAAAAAATGGGTGAATTTGATGAGACTATTGTTAGCTTTGTTCATTATGGTGATGTTGTCTTTTTCGGCATACGCAACGACAGAGAATGCAACAACAGGTCCCTATGCCGTTTCGTTCGACTTGAATTCATCATCAAAATACTCCATCCAGTCCGGCATGCCTGTCCAGGAGGATATTCGTACTGCATATCCTCTGTTAATAAGGATCAACAACAGCACGGAAGTGCAGATAACCGTATTTGAATATAACGATCTGGTCGATTCGACTCCTGATTTGTGGCAGACCATAAACAGCCAGGGCTTGGCCAGATTAGGTTTGAGAAATATAACCCTCGCTACCGAAATGGTGATCGATAGCATGTCCGCATACGGCCTCAGCGGCAAAGATGATAACAATAAAACGCTATACTCGGCCTACTACTGGCTCGACAGCAATAAATGCGAGTGCGGCCCGGTTTCTGTGGGAAAGACGAATGTTGTCATAACGTCTACCCTCCCGCTTAATACAACTGGGAATTTGCTGGACACAATGCATGTCATCAAGGGTCTGGCGGCTTCTCAAGGGCCAATAACCTTCGCGCCGCCGAAAGCCTAAAGCTGGAAAACCCTTTTTTTTGCGACCTTATGCTCTCCAAAATATTGGGTTTTTTTAATTAATTTTTGATCAAATTCATAATATCGCAATATGCAGGCCGGAAATAAGTTCGATGACACCGGACGTATAGTTCGCACTATGATTAAAGGGTTTCTGTAAGTAATAAAATCTCTTAATTTGAATTCCTATTATTTAATAAAGTGTGCCTTAGTAATGGTATTACCATGTCACCTGAGAATCTGACGGGCAAATCGTCCATGACATTCGGGCGGCAATCCCGGTGGCTTCAAGGGAGACATAGAAAATTAGGGGGAAAGAATAGTATGAGAAAGATGTTAATCACAGCTATGTTGGTTGGAATGCTGCTGATCGGTGCGGCATCTGCAACAAATTTCTGGATACCCAAGGGAACTGCAAAATCATGTTCTGATGCCTTTGCAAAAGGTGGCGCTTATGTCGACATAGACGTATGCAAGATCAGCGCGGCCAATGTAGATTCCTGGGCGGTCACCAATACCTGGCAGTACGATAATGCCAAGCTCGATCCAGTTTCAATCTCTTACGCCAACGGTGCAGCCGGATCCACTATCGATGCCACGATCAATACCGGATTCTGGGTGCCAAGCACGGCAAAACTGGATGCCACTGCAGCCTCTCAGTCCACTGCCTTCAACTTCGCTCAGGGCTCTGAGATTGCCTCCGGTTCGACGGAAACATTCAACATCGCCAATACCAATGCGAACGAATATGGATTGAGTTCCTGCTCCGTGGCCGGCTCTGAATCAAATGGCTTTGCAACTGGTATAGTCGATCCGTTCGACACAACCTCTGTCACGCCATACATCATCCCAGTGCCGACATTTGCCTCCGCATAAGTATTCGGGCTAAAAATTTACCAAGATGGAACGGCCAATTCTTAACTTGGCCGCTCAATCATTTATTTTAAAATCGGTCTACTGTGCTACTAATGTTCATTCGTGGCATCATTAAGCTATTCTAAAAAAATCTTCACAAGAAATTCGGGATCGGTCAACTATGCAATCGCAGGTAATAAACATTCGTGACCTAGAAAGTTGGTTTAAACGGAAATAAAGCATTTAGGGGAAAGAATAGATCGAATACGTTCAAGCCATATTGATCTATCCCTCAATTAACTCCTTTCCTCGATGCTGCTATTTATATGTTTGCCGACCATCTTGGCACTGAAATGTTATGTACCAATGGTTCGTCAAATCCCAAAAGCCATTTGGGGGGAAATACTTGGTGGAGCCAAAATCCATGAGTGATTTTTTTTCTTTATGGGAGTGCATGAGCTTCGGTTTTTGATTACTGTCCATTAGTACTCAATCTTGTCTCTTACCATGATTTCCTAAGTTTTTATTAGACAAAGAAGCATAACTGGTTCATGATGTTCCCTCTGAATTAAATGAATAACTTTAGGAAATTCGAGGAGGGAAGATTAGGGGGAAAGAATAGATATGAAAAGAAAAAAAATATTGCTAGTCGTATTGATCCTGGGGTTGAGTCTGATCGCCTCAGCATCTGCGAATGTTGGCGGCGATAAAAACAAGCCGACCGCAAAGGGAACTGCGGACGCATTTGCAGATGCCGGGGCCGTCAGTCTCAAGAACTATGATCCATATTCGATTGCCTGGACTTCGACCTGGACCTGGAACGATGCTAAAACTGATCCCGTTTCAATGTCCGGATCTACAGGACAGGCATATGCCGTGATAGATAGCTTTGCGCTGGCAGACGGATATTCCAATGCATTTGCTTATTCGCAGGGGCCAAACATGGCTCAAACCGAAACTTATACCAGGGATTTTGCATTTGTAACTGACAATAGCGCCTATGCGACAGCTCAATCCCACGCAGAAGGAAACGCATATTAGCGGGCAAGAAAACCCTTTATTTTTTAATCCTGCTTCGATGCTTAATGTCGGAGATTGCTGCATCGTAGGATGGTAGTTACCATATGGTTCCCATGGGAAACTGACTTCATAATGTCGATCGTATCTTGTTCTCCATCTGTCCCGTGTGAGCCCCTGCCTGGGTGCATGGGCATTTCAATAGGTCAACTGCAAAGTTATGCTTTTGGGAAAATCGTTTTGAGATGTGATTTTAGGGACACCATTTTAGAGATATTAGTAAGGATGATAGATAATATGAAATTGTTATAATTGATGTTTCGTTTAGATCCTTCTAATTCACTATTCTTGTTAATTTATTAAATTTGCATTCAGAGTGATACTGTTATCTTCAAGAAAAAATCGGCAAGCAAGAAGCAACGGTTCGGACTTGAAAACACCAGTTGATAACGGGGGAAGGAATAGATGAAGATGATATTGGTAGCCATATTTGTAGTGCTATTACTATCGACTGAGGCATTAGGAGGTTCTGGTACGGTTAAAACCAGCGTTGGTACACTTACTCAGACCAACGTATTCTTCAAACCGCCGGAGTCGATAAAAGATATTGGTGGAGGATATACAATCTCGACCAGTGCTGACGGAGAAGATAAAACAAGCCTAGATTTCGAGACCGAGAGCAATTTCGTGTTGAATGAAGACAGGACAATTACAATAAATTCTGAAGCGAACACATTAGCATCTGGAGCCAATGCCTTCGGAATGGTGGCCGCACTGACGCAAACTTACCCTACGGAAAATGGTTATCGAAGCTCGGTATTTCAAACTCACTCTTACACAGTCATGCCTTACTTATTTGCCATCGAACAGGTGGCCGGAGCCAAGTCATCAGGCGACACTTCCGGCGGCTATAACAACAACGTCGTATCAATAGGCGACGAGATATTCAACTTTGCCTCAACGAGTGACTACAACGCGGATACATTAACCGAAGAGACCTACGACCCGTCAATATCGACATTGCCGGGCTTTGCATGGGAGAATGGATTCGACTACATAAATTCCGTCAATGAATGCGGTTTAGATTACACTGGCACTCTCAGTACCGACTCAGTGCTTTTGGTGGATTAGAATGGGGCAGGATACTGATCAATTGTTGGAGAGTTGATTCAAAATGAAATCCTATAAAAAATCATCAGAGAGAATCGCTTTGATTTGTTCTCTGTTTCTCCTGGCTGCATCCTCTAATGCCGGCGCCAGCGTCAGCGTTGGTGTCACACTGTTTAACTCTGATTCATCCGTTAGCGAGAGCATAACCGTTGAGAATGCCAATTATGCATCTTCCGCCCTTCTATTACCCTATAACGGCTTTGCTGATTTTCCCTATTCAATTCATTCTTCTGGCGCAGGTTCTTCTACCAGCTCGGACGGCAAATTCACTGATACGATAAGTGCAGTTCATGACGGGGAAGATGCAAGCAATGTGGATGCATCAGTGGAAACAAAATCCGGGTCCTTCCGCTGGTCGAAAAGCGTTGATTCATCTGAAGACATAGCCATGTCAATGGGTATTGCCACTCAAATCGTAAATGGAGAACTGGATTCTTCATATACCAATTCCGACTCTTCCGTAGCAAAGGAGATCTCGACTCGGAACAGCATGTATTCCGATAAATCCTACATTACATCGGGTTCGCTTGGCACCCAAGGCTCCGGCAGCTCCCTGGACGAGATGGAAAACGCATTCGTGTCCCACGTAGAAGCTCAGCACTTGGGAAAAACGGCATTGGTTGATTCGGACGTATTCGAGTTAACTGATACGGAAGGAGCAGATCACAAATTTTCCGATATCATAAAATTGGGTTCAGATAGCGGATCTCTGGCAGGCTCGGTGAGCATTCTGTCGAACAACAAATGCGAATTGCTGCCGATGACAGGAATTGTCAGCGGCCCGATCATCGCTGCAATGAAATTCACACCGTTCTATACAGCCACGGAGAAAAACATTTTCGAGGTTCAGACTGTTCCAAAAGACGGCACTCCGATGTCTTTTAGAGCTGTGGAACGAACCATGCCCGGCGATATCAAGACGTTTGAAAGCGTAACTTTGTCGATGACTGCGAAATGGACCTAATATTTTTTCGATCAGTTTTTTTTCCACCAGAAGTGGATTAATTGAACCATAGAGGCATCGTAAATTCTAGCCTGCCAGCGGCTGCTATGATTCAGTCGATATTTGAATAATGACAACTTCGAGAAAAGACCAATAGGCGAATTAACTAACGTTAGTACGTATGGTCCATACTTAATTCAGTTTAGAATTCCATATTCGTAACAGTGGCTAGAACTTTCGACCAAAACTGTTATATTTTGTCCGATTGAATAATCAATATGTCCGAAATAAACTACTATTGAGATCATCTAGGAGGGATCAGGATTTGACATACAGATTGATACAATGCCTGTCATTATTATCTATTTTGCTGTTGGCGATCGGATCATCCGATGCTACGATCGGTTATAGCATCGTTGCTCAAGTGGACGGCGGACCTGCTTTCTATCTTTCCAGGGAGACTCACAATATGACTTTCAGTCTGGATGGAAATGTATCCGGCTATGGAAATTTCACCAGATTCAACCGAGTTAAGAATGTCGCAGGAATCAATTCTAATGAACAGTCTTCCGCAGTTAGAGGCGGCGATTTGTCGATTGACGAGAAGCAGCGCCTTCAAACTATGGAAGGCCCTGTATCGATCTATATCGAGCTGGCGAGCGCTACGGAATATATTAGCGTTCCAGATCCCCTAAATCCGTCAAATTTTATACTAATTCCGGTAATCAAAGAGTCTGCCAGTATCGAGTCGGATGAATTCTGGCCTTCCGCTTATGCCAATTACAAGAAAATGTCCTATCGCGGTCCAAAAGTACACAACAAAGAATTCTACGACAACAATGGCGACATTGCAACTACGTCGATCGATTCCTGGAATCTGAATAAAGAGAGCCTATATCGGACCAATCTCAATCGGACTCTGATTCATGCGGACATCACATCGTCGCAGTTATTCGTGACCAAATCCCTGAATCGCTCCACCTTCTACGCCTTGAACATGGACTCGACAGGCAGCCTGACTCATCTTGGCTTTGCAAAGGCCAATGCCGCAGGCATCTCGTCTGAGGGAATCACTCCGCTAAAGCCTGATGCATTCATATCAGAGGATTACGTCGGTCAGCATACCATAAAAATCAAAGTGAACATGGGTGACTACGTTTACCGCAATAGAATCGAAGACGGATGGCTTCCCTGCTGCCAAGGCGGATATAGCGATATGTCCAAATCGGATCGACGGGGCTTGAGTTCCGATTCGATCTTCAATTGCTCGTGTGCCGGATTGCCGCCTTTATCTTGAGAAATCTTTGAGCAGGAGGCGATCTGGGGACACGACCGCTTGCAGAGGCAACTTTGCGGTAGCTGTGAGGGGCAGAGGGCATTTGAGGCCCGATACCTCATGCGTTTTTGCAGAGTTTTTATATATCTCATATGCATTACTGAACTCGTTTTTTTTTGCTGCATTTTGATGCGTCTTTTTATGCGGTTTATGCTTTAATCCCGAACTCCGGCAGCCTTTCCTTCGCCGCCTCGCGCGCCCGCTGGTGCTCAGTCAGGAACTTCTGAATGCGCTCGGCCACGTCTTTCTTACATGTTCCGCACATGCGCCTGCCGGAGCGGCATTCCGCGTCCAGCTCCAAAAGCTCTTTGTCGTCTTCGGAGAGGTGGAAGACCAGGAACTCGTAGATAGAGCACTTTTCCGGCTCGCCGCCCAGCTTCTTTTGCTCGGAGAGGCTCTGGCGACCTCCGGTGATGGCCTTCATGATCTTTTTGCCTGCCTCTTTGGGCTCTTCGGTCAGGGCTATGTGGCTCTCGGGCTTGGATGAGGACATTTTTCCGCCCGCAAGGCCGGTCATGAACCTGTGGTAGATGGAGGCAGGCGGGATGAAGCCGAACTCGCCGTGCCCGGTCTCAAGCTTTATCACTCGCTCCTCGATCTCAGACAGTAGAGAGCCGGAGACGAGGCCGTCTTTGTCCTGAATATCAGTGACATCGATGTGCTCTTCGTATCTTTTGACCTTGCCATAGGCGGACTCTTTCAGCATGGCCTCGGCGTCTTTCATCAGCTCTGGGATTGCCGCTTTGCCGCGTAGGCTGATATAATTGCCCTTGTTGTCATCGCTTCGCACCTCCACCAGGAACTTTCTGGTGCGGTAGGCCAGGTCGCGGGTAAGCTTGATATGCGGGTCCTGATCGGCTCCTACGGGGATGACCACCGGCTTTGGGCCACCGAATTCCGCAAGTTGGGGATGCAGGATATCTGCGCTCTGGCACATGACGCTTTCCATGTGGGAGAGATGCGTCTCTCCGGAGAAGCCGTAGATGGCGCTGACCTCCGAGAAGTTGGCAGATATGCCCAGCTCAAAGGCCAGGTTTCTCATCTTGTAGTTCTCGGACTGGAAGTAGATGTGGCTGTTTTCTTTGGGCTCGAAGCCAAGAGCGATCAGGCTGAGGATGTACTCGTTGATGCCAAGATCCCGGCATTTGCTCCAGCTTATGCCCCGCACGGCATGAGCCTCCATATTGGCAACGGCGGCAAATGCGTCGCCCCCTTGCTGCTGGTGCCAGATGATCTCGTTCATGACCATCATATGGCCGAAGTGGGCTCTTCCCGAGGGCATGAAGCCGCTCATAACCGCAAAGGGCTTATGCTGCTGCATGGCCCGCAGCACGGAATCATAGTTCCTGTGGCCGAAGATGATCTTGCGCCTCATGTACGGGTGCGGGCGCTCAAGCCTTGGCAGGATCTGATCGAAGCTCGATATCCCAAACTCGTCGAAGAGTTTGGTGTAATCATCTACGTGAACCGCGCCCCAAGGGTCAAGCTTCAATTCCATAGCCGCAGGCAATGAAATACATTATATATCTATTTTCTCATTCACGCATTTTATTCCCGGCGACGTTTATGTATGGGCTGCGAGCAAAATATCCGATTAATTTCTTATTATAGTTTGTATATTTAAAAATAATCATTCTTTAAAAATTATTTTTTAATTGAATATGTATCGCCTATATTTCGACGCAGGCAATCCGGGACATTCATCGTTTTATATGAATTTATATTAATAATTGAGTACTCGGATTGCGCACATTCGCCACAGCTTCATATTGGCGGCTGAATCTTGGAAAAACAAAAATAAGCAATATCGAAATAAACTATTTATATCATAAAGGATTTGTTATATAGGAAAAAAAGAATGAGGTCGTTATGAGACAATTCTCAGTAAAAGTTTTGGATGATGCTGACCGAGAGTTTGTGGAGGTCTTGAGGGAACTTGGCATTCCCAGAAATGTGGCCAGCATGATTACGTATCTTGCCAATGTGGAGGAGGCCACGTCCCGTGAGATCGAGATCGGTTCCAATCTCCGGCAGCCTGAGGTCAGCATAGCCATGCGAACCTTGCGCAACAACAGCTGGGTGGAGGAGCGCGAGATCAAGAAAGATGGAAAGGGCAGACCAATGAAGGTTTACAGGCTCACTATCTCACTGGGGGAGATTATCAAGCATTTTGAGGATGAGAAGAAAAAAGAGTCAGTCAAGACTATGGAAAGCATCGAGAAGCTCAAGGAGCTGAGTCGCGGCTTGATCGTTACTCCATCCTGAACAAAAAAACGGCGAGATGCACGGGTGAATTGTATAATCAAAAGGCCACTCCAAAATTCAACGCCTCATGATTTATTCCGGACGGAAAGACCGTCCGGACCGCAAAATCATATTAGCAGGAACCGTTTTGGTGAAAACACTAGGCTTCCCGAAAAAAAGGGGCAATCCTGGCGCGAATTACTTCTCCTCTTCGCCTCTGCCCCTCAGATCGTCGAGGTTCTCTTCCAGGAGTTTTTTGCTCTTAATCTCTTCCTTCTTGCCACCCTTTCTCTCTGCATTTCGCTTCTTGAACTCCGCCAAAAGTCTCACCCCATTTCAATCCTGGCGGCGAGCCGTAATTAACCTTTCCGTCATGCCAGCTTTTGCCCGTAATATGCCCACTGATCATAAATTCCGGACGGGTCTCGATGGTCGATCACCTCGCCCTTCCAGCCCGTTCCACCCAGGGCCTTCGCGATGAGTTCCGCCTCTTTTTGAGTATATGTGGTGAAAAGCACTCTTTCTTTGGCAAGGCTTGATGCTTTGAGAAGAATGTCTCTCCAAAGTGGCCAGTTGAAGTCGTCGATCAGGCCGACCATGAATCCCATGACGATCTGGAACGATTGGGGCGCAAAGAACCGGGGCAAGAGCCTGGCATCCAGGACAAAGCAGCCTTGCGGGTCCATGAGGTCGCTTTTCAAAGATTGGCAAAGGTCGCAGCGATCCGAGTCCATGGATCGCGGTCGGTGGCCCAGACGCAAAAGGGCCTGGGTGGCCATGCCGCTGCCGCAGCAGATCTCGAGGATGCTCGAACCTTGCGGCGTTCGCGGGCCGACCAGGGACGCCAAGCGCTCAATTCTCTCCTCAACGAAAAACGGGGCCCCATTTATTTGGCATTCTTCGCAAAGCAGTTCCTGCATGAGCGATACGGAAAAGTATTCAGTGAGCGCAAGGAGGAACTCCTTCTCCGAAGCCTCGGCCTTTCTGCCGGGCAGGCCTTTCCATTTTTCCATATGGTCCTGAAGGATTTTCCGGTCCGAGTACTTATCCGTGAGCAGCAGCCAAATGGGGGCGGGCTCTGAGAGATGCAGGGCGATTCCAAGATTAGAGATCTCTATCAGGCCATCGGCATCCAGCCCCGTCTCCATGATTTCTGCGGTGACCGGGAGGTCCAAGAGGTCCTGCATAGATTCTTCAGATAGAAATACGCTCTCATCTTCTTCCAGATTCAACAGGCGATTTAGCAGCACAAGTCCACGGCATTTGTCCGGCAGAATATCAAGCTTCTTCCCGACATGTCGCCGGACTTGATCTGCCCGGAACTGATATATTATATTCCTTACAAAATGTAGGCGCGTTGAAGCTGGTGGATCTGCCGGGCGTGGGCTCTCGTATTCGGGAGCGCCTGATGGAAAATTATGGGGACGAGGATCATGCCCTTCAGGCTATAATAGAGGGGGATGTAGCAGGCCTTGCCAAGAGCTTGAGCGAACGCCAGGCTCTCTCGCTCGTCCAGTATGCTCGCGGGATAAGGTACGCCGTCAAGCCCGATGACTTCCTGGCCACGGAAGAGGTCTTGAAGGTCTATCAGATGCTCATCAGCCGCCTGGCGGCATATGCTCATACGGAATACGCCCGTCTAAAGATCGCCACACTCTTTGCCTCTTCTTCTCCTGAGCTGTTGCTGGAGAACCGCAGGACTGCAGAAAATGCCATCACCAGCGCCCGGCTGGTGCAAGGCAGCGGGATGGACGAACTGCTCAAGCGGATTCGGCCCTTGCGGGAAAAGCCGCCGCTACGCATTCGAGAGAGGGCAGTGGACGCATCCTCCCCAGAAGCTTTC
>RPOO01000040.1 GCA_003857025.1 Methanothrix sp. | reverse complement strand
ACCTGCACCTGGCGGAGAGTCCAAGAGACCTTCAGGCCCTGGCCGCGAGCTACAGTCACGTGTCGGTGGTCGGAGACGAATGGGACGGGCCGGAGGGAGTTGAGGTGGCAGAGTCTCTTGAGGTGTGGTATCTTGCACCGGAGGCGACTTTAGGATTCTTCAAGGATAATTTGGACACACTCCTGGCTGCTGTTCTGGCGGCAGAAAAGCTGCAGGATACAGGAGTATGCAGCTTTGCCGGATTGCAGGATTTGAATGGGCTGGTTTGCAGCCTGGACGAGGGCAGCGATTCTGAGGCTGAGCGGCTCTCCAGGCTCGCCGCGTGCCTGGGGGCGTCGGTTGCCGATGCCTCGTCTTGGGCCAATGGGGAACTGAAGTGCCGGATTGAGAAGAGCTCTCTAACGCTTGGCGGCACGGATCTCTTGCTGGTAATGAGCCGGGGCGAAGGCATTCGTGAGCTTTTGGAGGTGCAGATGAAGGATGTCTTCCAGGATGTGCTGAAGGAGGCCAGGGGCAGAGCCGCCCTCGGACTGGAGCTGGCCGGTGGTGAATCTGCCTGGCTGGAGGAGATATTCTCGTCGGAGGTCGGCTATCCGCTGGAGATCAACCGGCAGGCTCTGCACTCTTTCGAGCAGGATCTGCGCAGCCGGATGGAAGGGCGCAGTCTGCTGGCCAAAAGAGAACTGGCCCGCGGCTTGATGGACAAAAAGGCAGCTGCGTTCGAGCTGGTTCATACCCTCATGGAGTTCGACTTTGTTCATGCTCTGGGCCGGTTTGCCCTGGAAGAGGGCCTTACTATGCCGGAATTCGTCAGTGAGCCGTGCCTTGAGTTCGAAGGTGGCCGCAGTCTTGTCCTGGAGAAGCCGGAGCCTGTGAGCTATTCCTTGGGCTCTTCGGACCATCCGGAGAAGGTGGCCATCCTGAGCGGCGTGAACTCGGGCGGCAAGACATCGCTCCTCGATCTCATCGCTCAGATTGTCATCCTGGGGCACATGGGCCTGCCCGTGCCCGCCAGCCGCTGTCGCATGAGCCTCTTTCAGGAGATGTACTACTTTGGCAAGAGCCGGGGGACGCTCTCGGCAGGAGCCTTCGAGACGGCCATTCGCAAGTTCTCCGTGGTGGAGAACCGGAAGCAAAAGCTCGTCCTGGCCGATGAGTTGGAGGCCATCACCGAGCCCGGTGCGTCGGCGCGCATCATCGCCTGCATGTTGGACGACCTGAACCGCAGGGGATGCGTTGCCGTCTTTGTCAGCCATCTGGCCGAGGATGTTCGGCGCTACGCCGAGACGCCGGTGCGGGTGGACGGCATCGAGGCATCGGGCCTGGACGAGCAGCACAACCTAATCGTGAACCGCAGCCCCAGGTACAACTATCTGGCCAAGAGCACTCCTGAGCTGATCTTGGACCGGCTGGTGCGCTCGACCGCCGGGCCGGAGAAGGAGTTTTACGTGCGGCTGCTGGCCAAGTTCAAGTAGCGCTGAAATCGGGCGGCTGCAACGCGCCAAACCACCGTCGCGATTGCCGCGTGCACGACTGGAAGGTGAGCCTTTTATATTCTCGGCCACCAGAGTTTATTTAATGGAAGTCTGGCACATAGTCGTGATCTGCATTCTCATGGTTCCGCTCTTCCTGGCGGCCAACTACGTCATTGTGAAGAAGATGGCGGCGAACAGGAGGAAAGAGGACGATCGGATCGAGCGGGCCGTGTCCGACAGCGTGGCGGCGAGCTATGCGGATAAGTCGGCGAAGTATCAGTCCTGGCCGAAGTATCGGGCGGCGAGAAGGAAGAAGAAGCAAGGGTGAGAAATCTCTTATTTTCGTTCTGCTCGATCACATATTATTCTAAACTCCTCCTCACCTCAAATCCTATATAACTAATGGAAAATGTTATATAAGTTAGGCCTACTCTTTCTAAGAACCAAAAGTACTAATCAAAAATAGGTGCTCCCATGCCTGCTGCTGATATATCTAATGTTAGCGATTGCTATCTCCAAAATTACCCCTATAAAATTAATGACATACTATCCAAATTTATATCTGAACACACTATCTTGTATCTGTTCTTATTTCTCTTATTTCCTCTGGTATTGCTGCTTTTCACATCACAAGCATCGGCATCCTCCCTCGCACTTTCAGCACCTTCAGATGTCGACATCTGCAAAAATTATTCGTACAGTCTTAGCTATACTTGCAGCAATGATGTCCGCAGCATATCGGCATCTGTTCAGGAGCCTGTTGGATATAGCTATTCAGGAAATTCGAGGCTCATCTTTGCCGGGAAAAAATACGAATGCGAGCCGACAACAAATGGCCAATCTCTAAGTTGGGAATTAACAAGTGCTCTTAAATCATGTCGTCACATTGTCATCAATGAGTGGGAAGCAAATCCAACAGGCGACGACTATGGGATGGAATGGATTGAACTCTTTAATCCTACTCCTAGGTCAGTTGACATTGGCAGGTGGAAGTTTGTCGATAGCCGCTATGGGAGAACAGTCTCGATTCCCGCGGGCACGACTATTGCAGCTGGCGACTATTATGTCCTTGTCTGGACTAATGGATCACTGGTCAATTCATATCCCTTAAAAATCACGTTGCTTGATTCAGCTGGCCTGGTAGTTGATAGTACTGCAGAGAAAACAAATGTCGCAAGTGATGATCATTGCTGGGCGCGTTATCCCAACGGAAAGGATCTGGGTGTCGATACAGATTGGCAATTCCAAACGTCGACAAGGGGTTTGGCCAATGGTGGCGCAGCTTATGATATCTATGCAGGCGAGTCTTTGGACCTGCAATTCAACCTTAGTGCAGGGTGCAATTCACCCGAAAAAGCATCTCTTTCTTCAAGAGTCGCCACATCAGGCGGAAGTGTTACTGCGGACTCGTCTGAAATCATTATCAACAGAGCTAATTTATCACTTTCTATTGCTGCTGATAAGTATGATGTCAAAAAGGGCGAAGAGATAATTTGGAACGTTCGGGTGAATAACAATGGAACCGGAATTGCTTCCGATGTCCTTGTCAATGCAAATCTCGGGAATGGTCTGGAATTAATTGAGATCAATTCTCCTAACAATGGTCTTCAGTGGAGCTATGCATCGATGGAACCCGGTGCCTTTAATGAAATCAAGCTCAGGGCAAAGGTCGTCTCTCCTTACGAGTACTATTCTTGTCTAGTCGAAGCCAAGTGGGGCTGTGGTCCGTGCCAGGAGATCAGCCAATCATCGCAAGTCAGCCAGTGGACTTCCATTCATAAGTCACCGGATGGTCAACGCAGTCTCGCAGTGGGTGGAGTCGCCAATTTCGAGATCAGTGCAGAACTGCCGGGCGACGCTCATGATCTCTGGATCAATGATACTGTCCCAAAAGGATTGGACTACACTTCGGGTAGCTTATCCGTTCAAGGAATCATCCTTCAGAAAGAGACTTTCACCCAAAATAGTGATGGCTCTCTTCAGATCGGTTGGTTCTTTGGAGATGTTGTTTCTGCAGAGAGCATTGTAATCAGCTACAACTGCACGATCTCAAATCTGCTCGAAAATCAAGATGGAATTGAGTTGGCGGGGACGAAGGCATACATGAGTTGGCGAAGTGAATCCGGCTGGAAAACCGATGATGATGAAGCAGGTGCTATCCGCGTCGCAGAGCCTGATCTGGCTCTGGAGTTGGATGCGTCATCCTCGGTTGTCGGACCCGGAGATAGCATTTCTTACACACTGGCCGTCTATCATTCCACTCTGAGCGGTTCTTCTGCATTTGATGTAGATTTGCGGGACATCTTGCCCAGCGGGTTGGTTTACTCGCCCGGCACGGCTGCCGTGCTGAACGGGCCAAATGCCGATTTTGATGAGAATAATTTGCGATGGCATTTTGATGAAATAAGTCTCGACTGGAAGAGCGATCGTAAGGTCATGCTGAGGCTCAACGCCACCAGCCGATCCGAGCCGGGAGATTCCATTATCAATAATGCCTTTATGACCTGGACGAGCCTTGCGGGAGTCCATGCAGAAGAGCGAACCGGCTCAGGAGGCATGAATGATTATCAGCGGCAGGCTCGATCCGATGCGAATTCTATGGGTCTCTCAATTCGCAACACTGCCGACCCGGACCCAGTAAAGGTCGGTGAGCTTCTCAGCTACGCCCTCGTTTATGAAAACGAAGGCGGACCTGTGGCAAATAACGTCACCATCACAGATGTCCTCGATCCCGGCGCCACCTTCCTGTCCGCCGATCCGGCACCTCAAAACGCGAGAAACGATACTTGGACGATCGGTAGCCTCTCCCCGGACGGCCCGCATACCATTACAATCCAATCACGAGTCAGCGAAACTCTTGACGACAGCGTCCAGCTCGCCAATCATTTCACCATCAAGTCCGATGAGCTGTCCAGAAGGGGCGGCACCATCTACACCCAGGTTCAAAACGGAACGCGGCTCGCCGTCAACAAGACTGCCCTGCAAAAGGCCGTGCGACGCGGCGAAGAGGTCAGCTACACCATCACGGTCTGCAACAGCGGCGGCCAGAGCGCCACCAACGTCACGGTGCGGGATGTCTTCGACTCATCCGTAGAGTTCGTCTCCGCCTGGCCGGAGATGGCGGGCGAAGGCATCTGGAAATTCGCGTCCCTTGCACCGGGCGAATGTGTGCAGATCAGCCTCACGGTGCGCGTTCCTCGCATTGACGTAAAATTCGAAGGGCATGATCGTGTCAAAGGTAGCGGCTTTGTAAATTCCTATCGTGATTACAGCACCATTCAAGCGTCATCCGTCCTCACCAACCGGGTTTACGTGGAATCGGATCAGATGCTGCGATCCGCATCCGCGAATGTCAAGATCCTTGGCGAAGACGGCACGGAACTACTCGTCCGCGAGCACGGCAGCGGAGACTATGAAACCGGAAGCGATCTGCGCTTTCTTACCGTCAACAAATCCATCCGGCAGAGCCGGAGCATGAAAGCAAGCTACCGTCCCACCACTTTCTTTCTTCCAAGAAACGGCTCGCAAAGCTTCTCATCTCGTTGGACCGAAGAGAGCCGGGCCAGGAACGGCATCACCAATACTACATTTCAGGAATCGATCAGATACTCAACCCACCTGAACCATACGAGCCTCTTCGATCTGGATAAGAACGGTTCGCGGCTGGTGATAAAATCCGATTTCGATGGATTGGCGCACTTTGGCACCCTGAAGAAGCCAGTCAATTCCACAATCCGCGGCAGCGACACCGTCGCTCAAGAGGACTACATCGGCAAATTCCTGATCGTAGAGAAAATCCAGGACCTCGGCCAGAGCCTGACGCGGGATCGATCCGTGTCCGGCATCGGTTATGTGGATGCAGACATTATGGTCGCGGGCCGTCAGCGGAGCTACGAGTCGGGAACTGGAGATTTTCGATCCGAGGAGCGCATCGAGACCCTTAGCAATTTCATGGCCAAGGATATGGATGCAACCCACAAAAGTCTGGCTTATGAAATCTCGCCTCGCACTTCGATAAACCTGTCTCAGAGATGGACGGAAGGTATGTGGTCCCGCGGTCCCTTCAGTTTCATCGGCGAGGGGTTATCCAATTCTGCTCGCCTGAAAAAGACTGCTACGGCCAGTGGCCTAGGGGAGCTGCAAAGCGACTCCACGTTTTCAGGAAGGGCGGACCTTCGAACGGCTTATGCCAGCCGAAACGGATCTCATCAGGTGGATCAGGATGATGAACTCGTCGGCGACTACCACGTGGCGCGCAAGATAATCATATCTGGCGTCTCCAAGTATGATGTGCCGCATATCCAACTGGAAAAGCATGGCCGCCTGGTCAAGGACGTGGCGGTCTACACCATCAGCCTCACCAACGACGGCAGCGCCGCCTTGGGACCGCTGTACCTGCAAGACATCTTCCCACCCGGCGCTCGTTTCCTCAACTCCTCCTTGCGGCCATCAGAACTCGGCCCGAACGGCTCTAAATGGACCCTGCTTCACCTCGCCATCGGAGACACGGTGAAGATCGCCATCGATCTGGACGTAGAAAAGTGCGATGGGGATATCCTCAACCGGATAATCGCTGCGGGCAATTGCAGCGCCGGTCAGGTCGTTTTCATGAACCAGTCGATCATCGACCGCGCCTGGCTGGGTGGGTGCGCGCCCGCGGAAACGTCGGTTCAGCCGGTGAGCATAAGCTGCTCATGCTTGAGTGAGGCGCTGTCGAATGAGGGTGTGTTGAATGAAGAGTTGTCAAATGAAACGATGTACTTTGATCCGGTGCAGGCCCCGTGGAGCGACGAGGGCGACGGGGGATGCCCGTTGAACTGCCCGGCGACGGAGGATGCACATGCATCCGTCAACGACTTGGTTTAGTTTGGGGCGCGCTCTAAAAATCAAAAAGTGACTTCTGCTTTCGCACAACCTGGGCATCCTTTTTTTCGTCCAATGCCACGGTCCCCGGCAGCCTGACCTCCCCATACTTCCCGCCGCCTCCAGGAACTACGACAACGCCTCCCGACCGAAACGCCTTGATGGCGTCGATGATCCTCGTCTCCGCCTTCAGCTCAGCCGGGTCGGTCTCCGTCAGAATCTGGATCTCCGTCCGGTCAGCCGTCAGTTCATTCCAGACCCGCTGCACGCTCGCAGCCATGGCGCTCTTGTAGCCCAGGGCCATAGAGATGATCTCAGCCAACGTGATGCGATGCAGGTATGGCGGTCGGTGATCGGGATGCACGGGTGCGGGGTAGTCGGCGAGACTGTCCACTCGATCCCGCACGCCTAATTTGATCTGCCCCCGACATTCCGAGCAGCGGCCCATCAGCTCGTCTTTTTGTGTTGCAGTGTACTGCCGGAAGCAGCGAGTGCAGGCAGTGCGGTTATATTTTCCCTCAGCCGGATAAAAGCCGACGTTCAGGGTAGGCCGCCTGCCGGATTCACGCCTGATGGCCAGGCTGAGGTCTTGATAGCTCATGTTCTGCAATTCCATCTGGTTGAACTCGCGTGCCAGCTTGTTGGCGCGCGGGGAATGAGCATCGGAATTGGAGAGGAAAGTGCGGCTGGAGAGGTCCGCGATCCTGTCCGCATAATCGGTATCCGCGCTCAGGCCAAGCTCGATGAACCGGATGTCCTTTGCCTTCTCCTGGTAGCAGTCCTGCAGAGATCGGTAGTAGGCGAAGATGCCAGTCCAGGGCGTGAAGGCATGGCTGGGGCCGATCATGCCGCCTGCCTCCAGCACCGCGTCGGCGACTTCCGCCCCGTTCATGTGCAGCCGGGGCCGACCGTCGGTGTCGAGGTTGCTCGATTTTTGGGCGAAGACATCCCGCAGCTCTTCAGCTTTGGAAGTGTCTGGTAAAAAGATGAGGTGATGGACGCGGTGCGAGTCCTCGACCTCCACGCTCAGGGCAAAAAGGGTCTCACCGCACGAAAAGAGCCCATCGCTTTCGGGAAGGGCTTTGATCGCTTCCAGCCATGCCGGGAACAGGCAGTCTCCCGTGCCCACGATCTTCACGCCCTTTCTCGCAGCTTCCCTGGCGATTTCGGGCAGCTCCATGTCCCTGGAGACGGCGGTCGAATACTTGGAGTGGATATGAAGATCCATATTGGCCAGCATCTTTGCAGTTGTCTTGCTGCCGGGGATAAACCCTTTATGCTCGTCGGTCGTTTTCATTCCTGTTTATGCAAGAAAGCTTAAGAGACCTTCTGAAGAGCTTCGGCCAGGGGACGATATCGCTTGACGAGACCCTGGGCCGCATCAAAATCCTGAATTATCGAGCGGTGGGCGAGGTGGCCAAGCTCGATGTCAGCCGGGCGGACCGCATCGGCATTCCTGAGGCCATCCTGGCGGAGGGCAAGGACAAAAACGACCTACTGGCTATCTCCCTCGCTCATCTGGCGGAGACAGGCAGCGTCATCATCACTCGCGTCTCCGCCGAACAGCTGGACGTTCTGAAGTCTGCAGCACTCCCGACGGGGGGCAGTTTTGATCATAATATTCGGGCCAGAACCGTGGTCATGAGGTCCGGCGAGCGAAAACCGGCGAGCGGAAAAGTAGGCATCCTGGCGGCGGGAACTGCCGATATTCCCGTGGCCGAAGAAGCCAAGGTCGTGGCGGAAGAGATGGGCTGCGCCGTGATCTCCGAGTACGACGTGGGTGTGGCAGGCATCCACAGGCTCTTCCCGTGCTTAGAGCGAATGAGCGATGTTGATGCCTTTGTTGTGGCAGCCGGTCGAGAGGGCACGCTTCCGGCAGTTGTGGCCGGGCTTGTAAACGCTCCCGTCATCGGTTTGCCTGTCTCGACGGGCTACGGCCTCGGTGGAAAAGGTCAGGCTGCCCTTTACTCTATGCTGCAATCTTGCTCCGTTCTCACCGTTGTTAATGTGGATGCCGGCTTTGTGGCCGGTGCTTTTGCCGCAAAGATCGCAAAACAAAAAGCTTATGGCCAAAAACAGTATTAAATTCTTGCCAGAAAAGTATTTATACGATCAAAAGATTGGAGATCGTGAGCGGGTACACTCATCTTTTTTACTAACCCCCACTCCCCTACCCGCTCATTACTCATAGATCTCCGGCATATCTCCAAATCATTCGCAGCTTTTTTTCATAGTGTTGCTTTTTCCTGCGGCGGATTTCAAAGCTCTCTGCCATTGTCGGCCTTCAAGGATTGCCGATACTCGAAGCCGGAAAAAGAATTCGCTGCGCGGAAAAAAAGGTTAACTAAAAAAAGGGCCAATTGCAATTGGTTCTTGAGCTTGACCCTTATTCTGGGAAGATTCAGGATGGGGAGATCCAGGGCGAGGGTCTGCGGTCATTTTGGCAAGCCCTCGCAACTGGTAATTGAATGGACGCATGGAATACTAATCTATTCCAATACACTTTAGTTTATACAAATGACTTTTACTTAAGGCTTTCGGGATCATTGCAATAACATTGCTCACGGCATTATAACTTATATCTTATACAAATAATATCTAAAAATATCTAAAAACCAATGAAGTCTTCGAAAAACCACTAAACGAGTGACAGTTGAGTCAAAATCCAACGGTCAACAGATAGACATTATCGACATCTTATTCATTCGGCTGTCTAGTTTGCCCCGTCAGACAGCCGGACGGCCTCGATCACGGCCCCAGACTCACGGCAGTAATCCCTGATTCTATTTTGGGCGTGGTCCACCATTCCTCCGGAGGTCATGATCAGGGAACTCTTGCCGATCAGGGCTTTGAGGATGCATTTGTCTATGACGCCGTAAGTGAAATCAAGGGCAATTCCTGCTCCCTCAGCCATAACCTTGGCGCTGGTGCCCATTGCACCTTTGCAGCTCGGCTGAATCTTTTCGAGAATGGCAATAATCTGCGGCGCTTCCAGCTCATCCACATTGCAGATGTAGATTTTGCCCGGCTCGATCGGCTCGGCAGTAGAAGACGAAGGCGCACGACCTTTGCATCCCTGCTCCAGAGTGTCGCAAAGCTCCAGGATGTTTCTGGGCGGCTTCGGCCCATCCACCAGCCCTCTTCCAGCCAGCTCCTGATAAAGATCGACTACGATCGGCAGCTTGAGTCTGGCCTCTTTGATCAGCTCCGAGTCGCCGAATACCTCCGGGCCGCTGCCCCGTCGCAAGACGCCGCCGTCTTTCATGAGGATTACTTCGTCCGCCCAGCGGTAGGCCAGGTCCACGTCATGAGTGGAGATGATCAATGTCTTGCCGCCCAAATTCAGCTCCTCCAGCATCTCCATGATCTCTTCCGAGGTGGCCGGATCTAGGTTGGAGGTGGGCTCATCCAGGATCATCACCTCCGGCTCCATAGCCAGGATTCCGGCAATGGCGACCCGCTTCTTCTCGCCGCCGCTGAGGTGATGGGGCGGCCTGCGTTCGTATCCTGAGAGTCCCACATAGGCCAGGGCATAGGTGACGTACCTCTTGACCTTCTCCGCCGAGTAGCCGAGGTTTGCAGGCCCGAAGGCCACGTCCTGATAGACAGTGGGCGCAAAGAGCTGGTCATCCGAGTTCTGGAAGACCATTCCCACGGCCCGCCGGATGGATCGTAAGGATGAGGCATCATAATTCAGGGGCTGGCCGCGAAAGAGGACGGAGCCCGCTTTGGGTTGGAGGATGCCGTTGAACATGAGCATGAGCGTGGACTTGCCCGCCCCGTTCGGCCCCACCAGAGCGACTTTCCTGCCCTCTTCCAATTTCACGTTCACATTCTCCAGGGCAACTGTTCCGTCTCCGTAGTAATAGCCGAGGTCTTGGGTCTCAAGGATGGTTGTCATGGCAGCTTCAAAGCATCTGTATGTTTCTGGTTAAAACGGCGATGGCCGCGATGGCCGCCAGGTATGCCGCAGCCGCAAGGATCGCTCTAGGCTCAGCTTTTGCGGCCTGATTCGTGAGATCGAGCTTGCCGCTGTAGCAACGGGCGTCCATAGCCACGATCAGCCTCTCGCCCTGCTCCCAGGAGCGCAGGAAGAGAACGCTGGAGAGCATGGCAAAGGCGTTGAGGGAATTCTTCAGGCCCGAGTCTCCCAGGCGCATCACCTGGGCGCTGTGGATCAT
The DNA here is from genome assembly GCA_003857025.1 of Methanothrix sp. Lineage (GTDB taxonomy): Archaea > Halobacteriota > Methanosarcinia > Methanotrichales > Methanotrichaceae > Methanothrix. The sequence continues at coordinate 6,620 of RPOO01000040.1, read as the reverse complement.
GGCCGCCTGGTCCAGGAAGACGAAGATGTACCGATAGATCATCATGGACAGTTCAATCACCGAATCGGGAATATGCAGCGTTTTGAGCACTGAGAAGATCTCGATCATGGGCGTGGTCAGGGCGATGAAGAACAGGGAACACATGCCTCCAATGGTCCTGGAAATCAGCAGCAGTGCCAGGTTTGCACCATCTTCCCGAATCGCCAGATCAAAGCCGAAAACATCGACCGAGAATAGCGGGTTTCCCGTGCCGTGCATGAAGGCCACCACGACCGTGCTGAAGAAGGCGAAGGATATGGGAATGAGCAGCAATTTCGAATAGAATCGGGCCGGGATTTTGGCAATCATTATCGTGATGAGCCCCATGCTGACGGCCACAAATATCGGTGCGACGGGCGAGACGGATGATACACAAAAGATGATGGCACCAAGGCCCAAAGCAAGCTTGAGCCGGGTGTTGGTGTCCCTCAACGCATTGGATTGGGCGTAGTCATCTAGCAGGTCGTGCATTCGTCTTTCCTTCCGACTCATCTGCGGCTTTGGCGGCCTTCATCTTCGCCATGGCGCGATAGTATCCCAGGAAGTACCCGATGATGATGCTGCCGATGGAGGCTTGCAAGGCGAAGAGGAGGCTCTCGATCTCGCCGCTGGGCGGCGTGTAAATCGACTGGAACCACGGCTGGTAAGTGCCGCCGGTCAACTGCGATATTGTGTTCTCCGCCTGACCGTCTGCTCCGCTCCACTCATGGTTTCCCGTAGAGCTGACGTAGGCGAAGGCTGCGACGAATACTACGATTACAGCCAGGACAATTAGTTCCAGCTTCATAATGACGCCTCCTTCAGCTTCTGAATAACGCCGGCTGATGCCACATTAAGCTTCACCAAGACATCGCCGCGAAGCTGGATGAAGTACTTGAACATGAGTGCGGTGACTGCACCTTCCACTACTGCCAGGGGGGCCTGAGTTATGGCGAAGATGGCCAGGAAGGCTTCGAAAGATGCCAGGACTCCGCCGGTAGCGGCGGGAAACGCCAGAGCGAGCTGCAGGGACGTGACCAGGTATGTTGCCAAATCGGCCAGCGTCGCCGCCAGGAAGACAGCGATGTAAAGATTCAAGCCGGATTTCATGGATGCTTTATAAACGAGATATCCGACCAGCGGCCCCGCGATGCCCATAGAAAACGTGTTGGCCCCAAGGGTGGTCAGGCCGCCGTGTGCCAGGAACAGGGCCTGGTAGATGAGAACGATCATGGAAAGGACGGAGGTTATCCAGGGTCCGAAGAGAATCGCACCCATGCCGGTTCCGGTGGGGTGCGAGCAGCTTCCTGTGACGGAGGGCATCTTCAGGGAAGAGAGGACGAATATAAATGCACCTGATACTGCCAGGAGCGGCAGGGTCTCACGTCGCTCTTTGACGATCAGGTTCATTCGATAGACGCCATAAGCTACCACCGGCAAGGAAAGTGCAAACCAGATCTCCCACCAGGGATGGGGGAGAAAACCCTCCATTATGTGCATTGGGTCACCGATGGTGCTAGTGATATTCAGGCATATAAACTTTTCTTGATTAAAGACCAAATAAGTTTAATTAACGCGGCGCAAGAGTTCAAATTCAAGTTTTGATTTGCAGGTTGATTCACGGAAAAAAAGGTCCATTTCGCGCACACTGATCCTATTGTGGCCCGCTAGTTCTGGAAATCATGCTCGTAATGATGCCTAATGGTTATTTATCTATGGCGTTTATTTTATACTACTGCTCGCAAATCCATTCTACTCATCGGCCTATTCCCACTCGGTTTTTTTTTCGTTTTCATTCTGCTTTCGGAAGCGCATGGTGTAGACCATTCCGCTGCAAACGATCGCACAACATCCGAAGATGAGGAGCCTCTGCTCGAATGTCGGCTGCCAGGGAGTATCTGTCCAGGGCATGCTTGAGCTGCCGGTCATGTCGCTTATCACTTGCAGCGCCTTGCCGTCCATGCTCTCCCAGGGATTTGTGTTGGTGCTCATAAAACCAATAAACGCAATCAGCACCGCCAGCGCCATAAGCTCTGCTTTCATCTTGTCACCTATGTCTGAGTGGCAAAATAGCTTTGAGCAAGATATATAAGCATAACTTAATAAAAAAACGCAGAAGTTAATTGAGCCCTCTGCTCACTCTTACTTTCCTACTTTTTCTGGTGTGAATACCGTCTCGACAAGCTCGCCGTCCGGCCTTATTTTTCAGTTTCGCTCCGCCTTGGTAGCTCTTAAATACCGAGTCTATCCAAGCGTAATATATCTTGACCCAGATATTTACCGTCACCGACCTGAACGAGCGAATAAAAGATCGACTGGAGAACGACCCGAGGCTGCATGACCTCTGGGCGCGGGGCGAGATCTCCAACTACGTCAACCACCGCTCCGGGCACAGGTACTTCACCCTCAAGGACCGCGACTCTCAGATCTCCTGCGTCCTCTTCAAAAACAGCGGGGTGCGCCTGGGTTTTGAGCTGAAGGACGGCCAGAATGTGCTGGTTTATGGCGATGTGGCGGTCTATCGTCCCCAGGGCCGGGTGCAGCTCATGGCCCGCGGCATTCGCCTGGATGAGGGGCTCGGATTTCGGCATTTGCAGCTTGAGGCCGTCAAGAAAAAGCTGGCGGGCGAGGGGCTTTTCGGCCTGGAGCGAAAGCGCGAGCTTCCACGGTATCCGCAGCGAATCGGCATCGTCACCTCCCCGCAAGGCGCGGCGCTGCGTGACGTTCTGCGCATCATCGGCGCTTATCCTGCCAGGATTATTCTTTCCCCGGCGCAGGTGCAGGGCGACGGGGCCGAGGAGAGCATTGCTTTAGCCATTCGCGCTCTGCAGGGCAAGGCGGATGTGGTGATCGTCTGTCGCGGCGGCGGCTCGACCGAGGACCTGTGGTGCTTCAACTCCGAGATTGTGGCCCGCGCCATCTTCGAGTGCGACTCGCCCGTGATCTCTGCCGTGGGCCATGAGACCGATGTTACCATCGCCGACTTTGTGGCAGACGTGCGCGCGCCCACGCCCACGGCTGCGGCGGAGATGGCCGTGCCGGATATCGTTGCTCTGCAAACCTATCTCGTTCAGGCGCAGGTGCGAATGGCGCGGGCCCTCTGGTCCGGGTTGGAACGAAAGAGGGAGCGGCTCGATTACCTGGTGCGGTCTTTCTCCGCCCAGAAGATGTACGCTCTGGCGTCAGAGATGCGCCAGCGCCTGGATTGGCTGAATGAAAGGTTGGGCGATGCCCAAAAGGAAAAGCTGACCGAATCCAAGAGGCGCCTGGAGTTGGCGCAGGGCAGATTGGCGGCAGTCGGTCCGAGGGCCACTCTCTCGCGAGGCTACGCTATCGCCCGGTTGCCGAGGGGGCTGGTCTTGGGCGCTGAAGATGTCCGTCCCGGCGAGGTGGTGGAATTGATCCTGGCCAGGGGCAGAATTTTAGCAAAAGTGCTGGAATGCAATAGCGAAGCGGAGGACTCACGTTGAGCGAAAAGGAGATGGGACTGGAAGAGGCGCTGGACGACCTGGAGCGGATCGTGGAGGAGCTGGAGGACGGCAAGAAGAGCCTGGAAGAGAGCCTGGATCTCTATGAAAAGGGCACGAAGCTGGTCCGGCTCTGTCAGGCCAGGCTGGAGAGCGCCGAGCAGAGGATCGAGAGCCTCACCGGCGAGCTGCCGCCTGATCTGGATTGAAAAATGCAGCAATTGGGATTGCCGTAATTGGAATTGCTGCAAACAAGATGGCCGAGATGCGGTCGCAACAAGGCTTAAATACTTCATGTGATGTACGTTTTGATACATCATAGTATTAATTAGTACATCAAATTCCTGATTGAAATTTACGTATTTAAGCCGGTGATCTATTGAAGTGCGATACTGCAAATGCTGCGGCTGTGAAGTTCGGGAAATATGGCGGTCTCTTCGTTCCCGAGACCCTGGTCCAGCCGATAATGGAACTGGCGCAGGCCTATGAACGCCTGCGAAGTAACGACGATTTTCGAGATGAGCTGGCGGGCCTTCTCAAGAACTTTGCCGGAAGGGAAACACCCCTTTACCACGCCCGGAACCTGAGCCGGGAGCTTGGGTGCAAGATCTACCTGAAGCGAGAGGATCTTGTGCACGGCGGAGCGCACAAGCTCAACAACACTCTCGGCCAGGCACTGGTGGCGAAGAGAATGGGCAAGACTCGCCTCATCGCCGAGACGGGTGCAGGCCAGCACGGCGTGGCCACGGCCATTGTGGGAGCAAACCTCGGATTTGAGACGCAGGTTTACATGGGCGAGGTGGATATCGAGCGGCAGAAGATGAACGTCTACCGCATGGAATTGATGGGGGCCGAGGTCATCCCGGTTCGCTCCGGTTCCCGAACACTGAAAGACGCCATCAACGAGGCCATGCGTGATTGGGCGGCAAGCTTCGAGCACACTCACTATCTCCTGGGCACCGCGGCTGGGGCGCATCCCTATCCGTCGATGGTGCGCGACTTTCAGAGCGTCATCGGCATTGAAGCGAGAGGGCAGATCCTGGAGGTGGAAGGCCGCCTGCCGGACAGCATCGTGGCCTGCGTCGGCGGCGGGAGCAATGCGATGGGCATTTTTGCACCCTTCTTGGAGGACAAGGTTCGCCTTCTGGCCGTGGAGGCGGGAGGCAGGGGGCCGGGCAAGACCGACAAGACCGCAGACAACGGTGCGTCTTTGGGCTACGGCACCGACGGTATCCTGCATGGTGCACTCACCAAGATCCTGCAAGATCCCTATGGCCAGATCTTAGAATCCTATTCAGTGGCTGCAGGACTTGATTATCCCGGCGTCGGCCCGGAGCTGGCATACCTGGCGGAGACGGGCCGCGTGCAGCCGAAGATGGCTGACGATAAGACCGCCATTCTTGGGTTCCGGGCGCTCTCCAAACTGGAGGGAATCATCCCGGCTCTGGAGTCGGCTCACGCGGTGGGCTATGCACTTTCAGAACCGGACGCGCTGGGAGAAATGGCGATAATAAACATATCAGGTCGAGGGGACAAGGACCTGGCAACGGTGATGGATTATGAAAATCTCTGAAGCATTCCTGAACAAGCCCCTGCTGATCGTCTACATCTGCGCCGGAGATCCGACGCCCGAGGCGACGCCCGATCTGGTGCGGCGGCTGGTGGCGGCAGGTGCGGATATCGTTGAGCTGGGACTGCCCCACTCCGATCCCATCGCCGATGGGCCGACCATCCAGGCGGCAGCTCAGCGGGCCATTGCAGCGGGAATGAACACCGATGTCTACTTCGACGTAGCAGCGCAGGCTGACGTGGATGTTCCCAAGATCTTCATGGGCTACTACAACATGGTTTACGCTCGCGGCCCGGATAAGTTCGCAGAGGATTGCGCCAAGAGCGGCATTTGCGGCATGATCGTGCCCGACCTTCCGCCGGAAGAAGCAGGCCCGCTCCATGATGCTTGCAAGCGACATGGCGTGGATCTCATCTTCCTGGCGGCTCCCAACACGCCTGACTCGCGCCTCAGCATGATCGAGAAAGAAACATCCGGCTTCCTCTATCTGGTAGCCCGCACGGGCGTGACCGGGGCAAAGAGCGATGTCTTGCAGAGCACGGGAGACCTGATCGCCCGCGTCTCCAGCGATGTTCCCAGGGCCGTCGGCTTTGGCATCTCCACGCCGGAGCAGGCGGCTGAAGTCATCCGCGCCGGAGCGGACGCAGCTATCGTGGGCTCGGTCTGCGTGGACCTCATCGCCAGAGGCGAAGTCGAGCGGCTGGAGGAGCTGGTTCGGGAGATGAAAGATGCCATTGTCAAGGCGAAGGGCAAGGCTCCAATAGTTTGCTGAATCTCTGCATTGCCCATGCGAGTGGATCAGAGGGGCTTTGCGGCCAAGACCCGTGGCCGTCTGGAGACGGGCCGGAGCGTTACCATCGTGGCTTATGGCGACTCCATCACCGCCGGATTTGCCGTGCGGCGCGGCTTTCCCAGCTTCTGGCGGGAGATGCTGCAAAATAAGTATCCAAAGGCTAAAATTGAGTTGGTAAACTCCGGAGTTTCGGGAGACACGACCCTGGACGGCCTGGCCCGGCTGGACTGGTCTGTTCTCTCATACGAGCCGGATCTGGTCACCATCAACTTCGGTATCAACGACTGCGTCCTGAGCCTCGACTTGGAGGAGTTCGAAGAGAACTTCGTGGAGATGGTGCGGCGCATCCGATCAGGCCCGGCGTCCGAGATCCTGCTCTTGTCTTCTCAGCCCCTGGAGACGCCGCCTTATGACAAATGGGTCCAGGACTATTATCAGGCCGTGGAGCGGGTGGCAAGGGAGATGGACGTCGGATTTGTGGATGTTTTCGGTGCGTGGATGGAGCGCGTGAACCAAGGAACACCTTTAAGCTCGCTGATTTTGTCCGGGCTTGATCATCCCAATGAGGCCGGGTACCGGATCATCGCCGAAGAGCTGATGAAGCTGTTTTAGCGCTGAATCGTCGTCCTGAACCACAAAATTTTTGAAAATATAAGATGGTTTGATCGTTTATGAATCCATCATCTATGCTTCCATCGTTTCCATTCATTAATTTTCCGTCATTACATCTTCCAGCCGGCGGCGCGGCGTGTGCCTGACCGGCTTTGCATGT
>RPOO01000039.1 GCA_003857025.1 Methanothrix sp. | reverse complement strand
TATGGTTTAGTATTTCAGTCCGGAAGCTGCTCATGCGAGCCTCCTTTGCTTCCATCAATGATTTGAAAGCAAAGGTTTTGTCGTTTGTCGAGTACTTCAACCAGACAATGGCAAAGCCGTTCAAATGGACATATCGAGGGAGAGCACTTACTGCTTAAAATTAAGCTTATTTAAGCCCAGATGTACTAGCTACAATGCCTGGCCGTTCCTTGCTCATCTCTTACCCACATTATGCTCACTGGCCCCGGCGCTCGTGTTCCGGTCCATCCAATTTCGCATCTCTGGGCCGCCAGGCGGGCCCGCGTGCACGCACGGGTGGCCGCATGAGGGCGCTGGGAGAATGCTACCAATGCAGCGAGGCAGGGGTGGGCTTGTCATCGGATGCTACAGAAAGTGAATTTAGATATCACGATACACAACGCTTCTATCACGAACGTGATGTATGATTATTTCCTTTGTTTTCGAATCAACTTCATATATAATTCGATAATCTCCGACACGTAGGCGATACAGCCTTTCGGCACCTGATATCCTTATTGACTGACTGGGAAACGGTTCAGATTTTAAGTTCTCAATTTTCTCCACCACTCGTGAGATAAGATCTTGCGGGAGATGACGCAGATCCTTTTCAACTGATCACTTGAAACTGATGCTATAATTTGCCATTTTTGTTGAGTCGTCGCTTCATTTCATCCAATCTGACGCATTCTTCATCTCTGCGTTCAGCAACAATCGCAAGATCGTGAAGATCCTCAGTCATCTGTTCATAGCGTTCTATGGAAAGGATAACTCCTTTCTTTTTGCCTTCCGCATCAATAACATATTGTTCATCTGGTATGCCGGCCATACATTCACCACTCAGACTTCTTTCATTATTTCAAAGACGTTTAGCAGCTCGGTTTGTTCCTCTTGGGGAGCCTGTCCCAAAGCATGGCAACCTGGAATGGCTGGCACGAAGGCTAGAAGGCTACGAATGTGCCGTCATCATCCGGGCGAAGGACTGCGGTGTAATCATAAAGTCGCTTCATTGCAGGTCATTTCTGCGCTATGCCAATATAGAGCTACTCTGCGATACCAGAAAAGAAATGGCGATTGGATTCTCGGCAGCATTGTTCTCTTGCAGCTTCCGGTTCCGGCTGCGCTCGTGGCTCGCAGCTCGTGGGACCGGGCCGTCCGGGCTCCGCATCTCTGGGCCGCCAGGCGGGCCCACGTGCACGCACGGGTGGCTGCATGAGGGCGCGGGGAGAATGCTGCCGGACAGCGAGGCGGGCGTGGGCTGTCCATCGGGCTTTGGTCAGCCAGCATACGTCGGGCGCAGCGTTGGATCATCCAGGTGAGCTTGACTACCGTTGGCGAAAACATATCAGCATATAGGGCAAATCAATTATATGTCCAAAGAGGCTTATTATGGGTGATCAATTATCTCCATGGGGTCAATAATTGAAAGTCCGAGCCGTCGTTAAGCTGGTAGAAGATGATGGATGGTTCCTTGATCGAACAAGAGGCAGTCACAGACAGTACAAGCACCATTTTAAGAGTGGGTTGGTAACCATCTCAGGAAAATTAGATGATGAAGTACCAAGAGGTACCTTGAACAGCATACTAAAACAAAGTGGCATTAAGGAGATCGGGAAAGATGACTGAGTATCTGATCATAATTGAAAAGGCTGAAAATAATTACGCAGCCTATTGCCCGGATCTGCCCGGTGTCATAGCCACCGGTCCGACGAGAAAGGAAACGCTAGAGTTGATGAAAGAGGCAATAGAGTTTCACCTGGAAGGGCTGAAGGCTGAGTCTCTAAATATACCCGAGCCAACTACCACGGCGGCTTCTGTAGAAGTTAGTGTATAAAAGCCAGGCGCTATCATTATTTACAGAGTCAATGCTTGCGGACTTGCTGGGCTCCCGGCTGCGCCAGCGGCTCGACGCCCGTGGGGCCGGGCCGTCCGGGCGCGTGCGTGGCCAGGCGGGCCCGCGTGCAGGCGCGGGTGCATGCAGCCAAATTAGCGAGGCGGTCGTGGGTTTGCTTCGTGCCAAGCATTGTGATTCATGAGGATAAACTGAGCAGGCCCGTCCCTCCGGCGGTTGAAAACAACGATTGTGTAAAAAGGAAACGGTGAAACGGATTTAGTGTGCTTTACTTTGAATCAAGCCACTCTTGCCGAGATATGTCTGCTTGCTTTAAGATTCTCGCAATCAGGCTGGCACCGATATCTTCACCACGATGCGAATTGGGAATTATGATCGATAAATCTCCCTTGGCCATAACTTCGTGTTTCGATCCAGGATATGGACCATCGAATCCCAATTTTCTCAATCGCCTTATAAGATCTCGCCGTGAGATCGGGGTTAGCTTATTCAACGACGCTCACCGGTTCTGACGAGACAAAGATTGAAGCTCCGCCGATTGTCGGAATAGATCTTCCGCTTCTAAGGCGGAAGGCAATCCAGTCTTCCAGAGCGCTCATGAGGTCATCCCTACAGGCTTCCAGCGTCTTTCCCGTGGCCCAAACGCCCTGAAGCTCCGGGATCTCGCCATAAAAGGGCTCTGGATCGTCAATAATCTCATAGACCGCTTTATCCAACGCCGCTTTGATGTACTCTGCGAACATTGCAGGGTCTATTGTCTGTGATGGGATATAGCTTTTAGCTCGCATTTCATTGTTTGGGGAGCCAACTATCACTCTGGCCCCGGCTGCGCTCGTGGCTTGCCGCCTGTGGGCCGGGCCGTCCGGGCTCGCATTGTTGGCCGCTAGGCGGGCCTGCGTGCACGCACGGGCGGCCGCATGAGGGGGCGAAAATATGCTACTGAGGGCCACCTTGGATGCTGGGTACCGTGATAGCAGGTTTTGGGTCGCTGCGAGAAATACGAGTGTTGCGCCTTATTCCAATAGCTTGCAGAAATCCTCTTCGCTTATGCCCAACTGCGTGAGGATTTCGTAAAACAGCCAGCCTCCGATTTCGCTGTTGCCGTGTATCGGAATAGTAGTCGCCCTGCCGTCTGGATGCTTCCATCTGGCGTGGCTGCCCTTTTGTCGGACCATCTGGAATCCGAGTTTTCTGGCGACCTTTTGCAGGTCCCTAGCTTTGGCAGGCATAAGTGGCCGACACATCAACATCTGCTGGAAGCATGCGCCCTTCTTCTTCGTGCTCTTCTTTTATCATTTCGAAGACGTTTAGCAGTTCGGTTTGTGCCTCTTGGGAAGTCTGTCCCCAAGCATGGCAACCTGGAATGGCTGGCACGAAGGCTACGAATGTGCCGTTATCATCCGGGCGAAGGACTACGGTGTAATCATAAAGTCGCTTCATTGCAGGTCATTTCTGCGCTATGCCAATATAAAGCTACTCTGCGATATCAGAAAAGAAATGGCGATTGGATTCTCTGCAGCATTGTTCTCTTGCAGCTTCCGGTCCCGGCTGTGCTCGTGGCTCGTTGCCTGTGGGCCGGGCCGTCCGGGCTCCGCATCGTTGGCGGCCAGACGGGCACGCGTGCACGCACGGGTGGCCGCATGAGGCGCGGGGGCCGGTCGAGCATAGGGGCCGAGAATCCATCAGGCAGCCAGTTCTGGTAAATGAGTATCAGGCTGCTACGTATTGTCGAATCTCCACTTGCGCTCCGGTTCTGGCCCGCTCTTCCGCATCCTTGAGCAGCTCGGTTGTGACCAATTCGCTGATGTATGCCTCTCCACAATTGGGGCAGACAAGAGCAGGCACGCATTTCACCACCATTGTCAGGCAACCGCGCTCAAGAGTAACTGTGGTTGTGCCGGGTTTCGTAGATGCATTTTTGCAGATGACGCATTTCATGAAATCCTCTTCCTGCAATCCGGGTCCCATTCGGAAGGATCGGGCTCATAGACTGTGATTATGATTATCTCCTCGTCGGTCAAATTATCTGCCGTCACAACGTGAATGAGACGGCCTTTATAGCATCCCATGATCAGGCGACTTGGATATGGTGTATCATCAGGGTACTCTTCGATCGCCTCCCCTGTCTCCAGCACGTAGCGAACCTCTTCTGCACTAATCTTGCGCTCGAACATCCGCTGAACCGCATGAAGGCGATAAGTGATTTTTTCGTAAATCATGGCCAAGCCGTCGTCAAATTATTTATGGTCCCATCCAATAAATCTTTTCTTGTTCTAATTCTAAGAGCACCACGATCGCTACGCCCGCTGTCTTGGCGGGCTCCCGGCTGCGCTCGTGGCTCGCCGCCTGTGGGCCGGGCCGTCCGGGCTGGCGTCGCTGGCCGCCAGGTGGGCCCGCGTGCACGCACGGGTGGCCGCATGAGGGCGCAGGAGCTTGTTGACGAGGCAACAAGGCGGAAGTCAAGACTTCAGCCCGCAAAGGACGCATATTCATAAATCCGATTTATTATGTTGCCTATGAAACTTCAAACCATTCCTCTCGGCTGATTCCTGCTCTTTTTAGAATCCTCTGCAGAAGATCTGCGCTGATATCGCTGCCATGAGGATTTGGAATGCGTGCCTCTACGAGCCCCCTCGACATGTACTCGTGATCGGCGCCAGGATAAGGACCCACAAACCCCAATTTGCCCAACCGCCTGATCAGCTCACGTCTTGAAACAGGTACAAGCTTATTCGACAATGGAAACCGGCTCCGCAGACACATTAATAATTTGGCCGCCGATGGGTGGTATGGGATGGCCCAATCTCAGCTTTAGTGCTATCCAGCCTTCAATAACGCTCTGCAGCTCCTTCCGGCACTCTTCCAGGGTTTTGCCGTTGGCCCATACGCCTTGCAGCTCGGGAACCTCTCCATAAAAAGGTTCGGGATCGTCGATGATCTCGTAAGTCGCTCTCTCCATTGCCGCCGAGATGTATTCTGCAAACATTACTAAGATATCATCCTTGATGGAATAATAGTCTTTTGTGTCCCTCAATTATAGTCACTGGTGATTTTATGGCTTAGCTTGCAGCTTCGCCTGTTGCCCCGGCTGCGCTCGTGGCTCGCCGCCTGTGGGCCGGGCAGTCCGGGCTCCGCGTCGCTGGCGGCCAGGCGGGCCCGTGTGCACGCACAGGTGGCCGCATGAGGGCGCGCGGGAACATGTGCATAAAATTCTTAAGTCTCAACTACCGATGGAACGATTTCGTTTTCGGCCAGAAGCTCTTGGATCTTGGCTTTGAGCACCGGCAAATCGGTGGAAACCGTATCCCAGATTTCATCTAAATCCAATCCGAAATATTGATGCACCAATACATTCCGCATGCCGATAATACCCTTCCAGGGAATCTCCGTATGATTCGTCTTAAGGGAATCAGACAATTGGTTTGCCGCTTCGCCTGCAATTTGGATATAATATATGATCCATATCTGGATAAGCTCTTCTTCGTAAAATGCCTTTTCACCTTTTGCAGCGTATTTTTCAATTTTGATGAGTGCGCCAAGAAGGTCTGAGAGCCAAGCTCTATCATCCCTCAAAGCGCCACCGCCTCGCCTAAGACGCGATCCCGAACGCGCTCTCGCAGGCCATGTTCACTAACTACGTCCACTTTTACGCCTAAGAGATCTTCGAGATCTTGGATCAAAGCTGCATGTCCAAGCAAAGTCGTCCCTCGCTTGAACTCCACTAGAAGATCTATATCACTCTGGGCGTCGGCCTCACCTCGTGCTACGGAGCCGAAGACACGCACGTTGCGAGCGCCATGATTGGCTGCGATCTTGAGGATCTCTTCACGCCTCGATTTCAGGAGATCGTTAAGATACATTTGCGGAAATGTTATGTCTTTTTGATAGATCAAAGCTTCGAGCCTGTGGAGAGAAGAACAGTTTCTTTTTATGCACCGCGTTTGCAGCCTTGGCGGGCTCCCGGCTGCGCTCGTGGCTCGCCGCCTGTGGGGCCGGGCCTTCCGGGCTCCGCATCGTTAACCGCCAGGCGGGCCCGCGTGCCGCACGGGTGGGCGCATGGGGGCGCGGGGAGCGTGCCACCGAGATAATTATATATGTGCTAGCTCAGGTTTCTAGCTCAACAAAATTGCAGAACGGATAGATGCTCGATTGCTTCATTGTTTTAACGATGTCTTTATCCATTCGATTTACTATTTGTATGATTGTTTCCTTGTCATTCTCTAGGAGGTTAGAATCTTTGAAAAGAGAACCAAAGAAATATGCTACAGAAAATATACCATTTGCTGCAATCTCTGATTCTATAAACTTCACAAATTCTGTTAGAATTAAGTCTTTTAATTCCGGATATGCATGTTCTATACTGAATATAGCATATCTTAATTCACTCAAACTATTAATTTCATTTAACCGAGAAATTATATACGATTTTCCTACTAGATTACCTGCCTCCATTCCTTTGCACATATCTATATGAGAAATATAAGAAATAAAGCTTATTATTGTACGGATCGGTTCTTCTTCTTTATCTCTTTCAAGTGTAGACCTCAAAGTGATCCAACTTTTATCTATGAATTCTATGCATGCTTGAAGCCAATTTGTGCCCCTTTGAGGGTATAGCTTTCTTTCAATTTCTCGAATAAGATTAAGATCTCGTAAAAAACCTGTCGTATCTGAGAGGCTCGCATGTACAAGTATTTCTCCAATTAAATGTTCTGACCTTATAATCTCTTCTGCAAAGCATGGATTTATTTCAAAAAGGAATTCCATACAGTAACCAATATTATCAAAGCTCATCTTGCTAAAATCTCTAATTATATTAGCTTTAAACTCATTTATTATTCCTGCACCAATATTTTTGTCCATGCGATAAAATAAATATGCATACGAGGCTATTTCCTTGGGATTCCTACATGCGCATATTTTATCTCTCACTTGATCGGGTCCCAGTTCATCAATTAATTCTTCGTAAACTGCATGATTATCCGCCCTATAACTGAAAATATTTATTATATGCACTATTGACAATATTTGCTCTAGACTGCCATTTCTTAAATTAGTATATATTAAATCACGTGTATCAAAATTGTTGAGAATATTTGGCCACTTTAAAAATAGAAGCATTGATTCTGAAGAGACACGAAGTATTCTATCTGAAAATTCTGGATGAATTAGCAGATATATATGAAATATATTAATATTTTTATCTAATTCAGTATCTTCATCAAAAGAATCGCCCAATATATCTTTAAACTTTGAATTAATTCTCGATAAGAGATCGGGGTATATTTCAGCGGTTTTTATATATATTTTTGACAAGGATGTATGCCAACACCAATAACCATCATTTGCCTTTTTTATTATCCCTAATCTAATAAGAGATGACACTATCGCAGGATCATATCCAAGTTTATCTATTAAGAAGAAATCATCTATCGGCAAATAACTGGAATTATTTCCATACTCTTCGGATAATATGGCTGAATTTTGAGTAATCCATGAAATTAGCAAGATAATATCGGATGCACCTATTCCAATGGATTGGTTATATTCAATCAAATCCTCATTTACTTTCTGAAAAATAGAGTTATGATCTATTTCATTTTTATCAATATGGGCCTTAAATAGGTAGCTCAACAACCATAAATCATCTTTATAATATAAAAATTTATTGATATCTTTTTCAATACATTGTCCAAACTTGCTGTTATAATATAACACTAATTTTTCAGCTATATCGGATGCACATATTTCGGTCCTGCAGTTATCATCTTCAGTTAATTGAGCAATATTATGAAAGCGTTTTTTTCCGCTATCAAAGTTTCTGGCTGTAATAAGCATTTTTACTGTTTTGATGCAATCAATAAAATAACCTATCAAACTCTCTAATCTTTCGATTGACTTATGTCCATTCTCGACAATTACAAGAGATTTAGTGCGGTTTAGTCTTTGAATTTCTAAATACACTCTTGTATTATCAATAATAAAATCATCCATATCTAGCCAATAAATATCATATATTTTATTTAATTCATAACATATATTTCTTGTTAAAACGGTCTTTCCGGATGCTGGGGGCCCCAATATTATATGAATCATATTATCTGTTAATTTTCTTATTATTGATTCAACTTCGTCTCTTCTAATGACCATTCCCTTAATAAAATCTATTTCAATTGGCCCTCTAATCCTGAAGAATTCTTCCTTTCTTTCGCTGTTTTGAAGGGCTATTTCGTAAGGCTTTAAATATATAAATACATCCTCACTGTCAATACAATACTTTTTCTTTAACGATTTACCCCAGGGTGTATTATCAATCCAAATAACTATATCTTCGATATCTATTATTTCGACACTGAATCTATAATTTTTATTAAGCTCTGCCATTTTTTCTGGGAGCTTCCAAGAACCGATTCTCTCAGTAGTAACAAATACAAACGACTTTATATTTTTATCGTTATTATGTTTATTTAGATCTTCAAATAGTTTCGTTTTCCAATCCTTTCGTTTCGAAAAGGCAAATACAGTTTTGACGAAATTTTCTTCTGTCATCCACATAATTGAGATTGCATCATGTCCAAAATCTTTTGTTCCTCCGATATAGCGAATATCTGGATAATATCTTTCTGGAAATGCAGAGTCTTGACTTAAATTAAAAAGCAGATCGGAAATTATCTTTTCGAATTCCAGAGGCTGAACTAATTCTTGAACTGCATATCTCGTATATTCTCTCACTGCATATTCCTCAATTAGATATTCGGATTTCTAAAGAGAAGTGCATGAATTGGTATTTGCTTTAATTACCCGCGCTATCCTATTCTCATGTAATAGGCAGATCCATAGCTGAATAATTGCAGTCGCGCATAAATCTTGCCGCACTCTCATTTCCTCCCGCATGCTCTCGCCCTTCGCATCCGTTCCAATTCATTACGATCAAGCAGTCCCATTACACTAAGTTCAAGCGATGTTCCGCCTTGCCTGGCTCATGTGTAGAATTGCAGGGTTTTATCTTACTTGCATGTTCTTAGGAAAATTAATAAATGTATTGCTCATGCCAAAGCCAAATTCGAGGCAAGGATATGGATGCTAAAGATGCAGCAATGGCTGCCAAGAGATATTTCGAGGATACTAAATCCATTAGAAAGTTCATCTTTGAAACCGTTTCTGTAAAGAGAGATAGCGGGAACTGGATAATTATTTGCCTGGTCCAAGATTTATTTGATAATGACGGCAAGAAGTTCAAGATAATCGCCAACAATGACGGCGAGATTATGGATGTCGAAATGGTTGATTAAAGTCCCCGATAATCAAGTTGATACCGGCCCAGCTTCTGCAATTTCAAGCAGAAAATCACACCGATGATGTTATTCTAAATTGAAAATAAAAGAGAAAAAAGAACCGGAGGCTTCACTCGATATATATCGCCGGTCTCCCCGGTTCCGCCTGCTTACTCTTGCCCTTTGGGTCCTCTCCCGCATCGTCCGCCGAGAAGATCTCCACCGGCACTCCCAGCGCCGTCTGCAGATAATCCTTCTCCCTTCCAAGCGTCTCGTACTCGTCCAGCCCCAACGCCTCGGCAGAGAGCGAATGTGCCGCCTTGGCCAGCTTCTGGGCATACTTGGGCGCATCCTTCTTGTGCGCCGCAATCGCGGGAGCGGCCATCGCCGCCTTCATGAGCGCGCCCATGTCCAGCTTGCCGCCCGCAGCGCCGTCCACGGCCAACTGCAGCATCTCCTTCTTCCAGGCGGGCGCGGTGTAGAGCGTGATCTTCTTCGGAGTGGCCTTGGTGACGTTCAAGATCTCCTGCACGTCGTTTAGCATCTTCTCCAGCAGATCCTCGGCCTTCTCCGCCTGCACGTCGATCAGCGATTCATCCGCTTTCGGCCAGGCCGCCAGGGACGCGTATCCCTCGCCGAGACCCGCCGCCCACAGTTCCTCGCAAACGTGCGGCGTGAAGGGAGACATCATGCGCACCCAGGCCGACAGCACGACGCCGAGCTGATTCTTGCCGCCGCGCCTCTGGTACCAGCGCAAATCGTTGAAGAGCAGGTAGAAGGCACTCTGCAGCGCCCGGCGGGTCTGAATGCTTTCCATGGCCTCCGTCGCCTCGGCGATGCGCCTTTGCAGCCGGGAGAGCATCCAGCGATCGACCAGCGTCTTGGGGGCGTTCTCGTCGATGCTGTCGTCTGCCAAAACATCACGGGCCAGGTTGTAGAACCTCTCCAGATGAGCGTGCGTCGACTGCACACCGTCATTTCGCCAGTCCACGTCCTGCGTGCCCTCGGCGTTGCCGAGAATGTACAGCCTCGTCACATCCGCGCCGTTCTCGGCCACAGCCTGACGCAGCGTGAGCAGCGGTCCCTTCGACTTGGACATCTTCTTCCCTTCCAGGGAGACGAATCCATTCACGGCGATGGCTTTGGGCCACAGCCGCTCCGGGAACACTGCCACGTGATGGTAGAGGAAGAAGAGCAGGTGGTTGGCAACGAGATCCTTGCCCGAGGTGCGCAGGTCCACAGGATACCAGTAGGCGAAGTCGTCGTGAATCTGCTGCACCGTCTCTTGCGGAATGCCCGTGAGCTTTGCTATTTCGGCAGCATTGCCGTTGTTCATGAAGATGAACTCGAAGAACTCCGGCGGCAGGTTGTCGATCTTCATGCCTGCGTTCACGTACTTGGCCAGTGTGTAGTAGGCCATGTAGATCGTGGAATCGCCCAGCGACTCGATCAGCCACTCCTTGTCCCAGGGCAGATGCGTGCCGAGGCCCTTGCGGCGAGCGCAGGCCTTGTCCTTCAGCCAGTCCACCTTGTTCTCGAACTCCACCCGGAACTCTTCGGGAATGATCTGCATACCTGCCAGGCACTTCAAAACCCGCGCCTTCCACTCCGGGTCGGAGTACTCCAGGAACCACTGGTCCCGCACCATCATGATGACGCATCTTGTGCCGCAACGGCAGATGACCGGCGTCTCGCTGAATTCGTAGAAGACCTCTGCCATGCCCTGCTCGATCAGATCGGCGAGCAATACATCCTTGATCTTGCTGACCGCAGTTCCGGCATACTGGCCGGTGTTGGCCTTCAGGACGCCGTTATGAAACTCGCGCCGGTAGAGGAGCTTGGTGGCATCCTCGGCCTTGGGATCGTTCTGGTCTTTGACCTTCAGCTCGTTGACGATCTCCACCGCCGGAAGCTCACCGTAGCCGGGCGACTCGATCAATGAGATGAACCCAATCTTGCGAAGGTCTGCGGTGATGCCGTACTCGCTCAGATCAGTGTCGTACAAATCCTTCAGCGCCAGATAATCGTAAGGCGCGTGAGCCGGAACGGACATGACGATGCCCGAGCCGTTGTCCGGGTCCACGAAGCCTGCTGGGAGAATGAGGACTTCGGTTCCGGTGAGCGGGTTGGTAACCGTCTTGCCGATCAACTGCTTTCCTGAGATCTCGGCTCCCCAGGCTACCTGGCGGTCGGTGAAGGTCAATTTCTCATAAGCCTCTTTGGAGACGATCCAGGTCTCATCGTTCACCCGCGCCTCAACGTAGTTGACATCCGGGTTCAGCCAGAGATTGACCACTCCGAAAACCGTCTCCGGTCGCAGCGTGGCGCAGGGCAGGACAGTATCTCCCATCCTGAACTTGATGAGGGCGAAGTCCATGATGGTGGCGTCCTCGCCCTTGAGAATGTCGTGATCCTCAACCGGATTCCGATCGTGCGGGCACCAGCGCACCGGATGGCTGCCCTTGACCACGTAGTCGAGCTTGCGAAGAATGCCGTACTGCCACTCGATGAACTTGCTGTAGGCGGGATCGGTGGTGGTGAACTCGCGCCTCCAGTCGATGGAGTAGCCGATGGACTGCATGGCAGCCTTGGCCTGGCGGCGGAAGTAGAGAACGATCTTCTCCGGCGTGTTCAGTGTGGATAGCTCTTCCTCAGGAATGCCGTGCAGCTTGGTGTAAACGCCCCAGATTAGCGGGTCTTTGTTGGCGATAAGCTCGCTCAGGCCCACAATTGGTGTCCCTGTGGCGTGAAATGCCATGGGAAAGAGCACGTTGTCTCCCTTCATGCGCTTGAAGCGCGCCACCGCATCGCCGATGGTGAAGGTGCGGGTGTGACCGGCATGCAGATTTCCATTTAAGTAAGGGTAAGGTATGGTTAAAAAGAACTTCTTGCGAGAATCGGGCTCGGGCTGGAAGACGGCTTTCTCCTCCCAGATCTTCTGCCACTTGGCCTCAATCTCCTTAGCAGAGTAATTTTCGAGCAACTCATTTCCTCCCAGTTTGAAATTTACCAATTTTCAATTTCAAATGAAATAGTTTAAAGGAATTAATTGTATTTTAAATCAATTTTCAAATTAAGATAAGATACCGGCTGATGAAGCCGATATCGTGATGTGTGATTACTTCATCCTCTCTAGCCGTTCCACTGCCAGCTCAATCCTTGCCGTCGGCGCGGTGATGGAGAATCTTATGTAGCCCTCGCCGTACTGGCCGAAGCCGACGCCCGGCGTGGCCACGATGCCTGTCTTATCCAGCAAGCGCCCGGCGTATTCGATGGAGCTTCCTCCTACCCAGGCCCAGAGGTAGAGCGTGGCCCTCGGCTTGTCCAATTCCAAGCCCTGATCCCGTAAGGCTTTATAAAGAATCTCAATGCGGTGCTGGTAGACCAAGCGAATCTCATCCACCACGCCCTTGGGGCTCTGCAATGCGGCAATTCCCGCATCCTGCACTGCTCCAAAAGTTCCTGAGTCGATGTTGCTCTTGATCTTGCCGATTCCCGCCACGACATCGGCATTGCCCACAACGGAGCCTATCCTCCAGCCGGTCATGTTGTAGGTCTTGGAGAGCGAATGAAACTCGACCGCCACGTCCCTCGCCCCCTCCAGCTCCAGCAGGCTCAGGGACCGCTCGCCGTCGTAGTAAACCTCTGAATATGGATTGTCATGCATTACCATGATGTTGTAGTCACGGGCAAAGTCGATCAGCTTCTTGAAGAAAGCCCTGTCCGCAGAGGCCCCGATGGGGTTGTTGGGGTAGTTCAGGAACATGATCTTGGCCCGATTGGCGATGGCCGGGTCGATGGCATCAAGATCGGGCAGGAACCTGTTCTCCCGCAAGAGCGGCATAATTGCAGGTTCGCCACCGGCAAATGCGGTGGCGGTCCTGTAAACCGGATAAGCCGGATCGGGCACCAACGCAATGTCTCCGGGATTGATGAAAGCCAGGGGCGCATGAGCTATGCCCTCCTTGGAGCCGATCAGGGTGAGCACCTCCTTTTGCGGGTCGAGGTTCACGTTAAAGGTCCGCTTATACCAATCAGCCACAGCCGTTCGGAAGGCCAGCTTTCCCTCGTAGGAGGGATATTGATGGTTGGCCGGGTCCCTGGCGGCAAGGCACAGTGCCTCGACGATGTGCGCAGGCGTCGGCAGGTCAGGATCGCCAACGCTCAGGTCAATTATGTCCACGCCTTTCGCCCTTGCTTCCTGCTTGGCTTTATCGATAGCGGCAAAGAGGTATGGCGGAAGATGCTTTATGCGATCGGCATACATATTCAGTTTCGCTCCATGGAAGATGCATTTATATGATGACGCTCATTAATTTTTGAATTCCAATGCTGGGCTTGTCCCGCAGTTACTACTTTCCCGTAGTATTTAAGATTAGAGGAGATCGATGCTGGAGATAAAAGACCTGAGCCGCTGGCTGCCCCAGGAGGCCGTCCGGCTCTATGAAGAGCAAGGATACAAAGAGCTTTATCCGCCCCAGGCCGAGGCGGTGGAGCGCGGCCTCCTGGAGAGCAAGAGCATGCTCCTGTCCATGTCCACCGCCAGCGGAAAGACGCTTTTGGCCGAGCTGGCCATGCTCAAGGCGGCAATGGAAGGCAAACGATCGCTTTACATTGTGCCCCTGCGTGCCCTGGCCACTGAGAAATATGACTCCTTCCGCAAGTTCAGAACACTAGGCGTGGCCGTCGGCATCAGCACCGGCGACTTTGACAAGCGAGACGAGCGCTTGGGCAAGAATCAGATAATCATCGCCACCTCCGAGAAGGCAGACTCGCTCATGAGAAACGGAGCGGCCTGGGTGAGGGATTTGGGCGTTCTGGTCGTGGACGAAATCCATCTCTTGAACGATGTGGGCCGCGGCCCGACACTGGAGATGACCATCACCAAGCTGCGCCGCTGCAACCCCAAGATGCAGGTCATCGGCCTCTCAGCAACCGTTGCCAATGGCCGGGAGCTGGCCCAGTGGCTTGATGCAGAAATGGTCAGCAGCGAATGGCGGCCCATCCGCTTGCGGGAGGGCGTCATCTGCAACGGTAAGATGGTTTTTTGTGATGGTGAGGAGGCTCTTGAGGGACGAAAAGACGAGGCCCTGGCTCTGGTCAAGGATACTCTTACCCACCAGGCGCAGATACTGATCTTTGAGAACAGCCGCCGCAATGCCGAGGCTGCTGCCTTGAAGCTGTGCAATCTCATTCCCGGCGAGCCGGAGCTGGAGGCGCTCTCGGAGAGCGTCTTGGCCACAGGCGAGAGCGAGACCGCCCACCGCCTGGCCAATTGCGTCGCCAGGGGCGTTGCATTTCACCATGCCGGTCTCCTGCCCGAGCAGCGGCGGCTGGTGGAGCAGGGCTTCCGGGAGAACAAGATCAAGGTCATCGCCAGCACGCCTACCCTTGCCGCCGGGCTCAACCTGCCCGCCCGCCGGGTGCTGATCAAGAGCTACAAGCGCTACGAGTACGGCCAGGGAATGGCGGCCATTCCCGTCATCGAGTACCGCCAGATGGCCGGAAGAGCGGGCCGCCCCGGCCTCGATCCTTACGGCGAGTCGTTTCTCATGGCCAAGAACGACTCGGAGATGCAGGAGCTGATGGAGCACTACGTCCACGGCACGCCGGAAGAGATCTGGTCAAAGCTGGCCAGCGAGAGCGCACTGCGCACTCACCTTCTGTCCACCATCGCCGCCAAATTCGTACGAAGCGAAGAGGAGCTGAAGGCGTTCATCGGCACCACCTTTTATGCCCAGCAGCAGGACCCCTGGCACCTGGACACGACGCTAGAGAGGGTTATCGCCTTCCTGGTGGACAACGGCATGATTTTAAACGGACCGGGCGGCGAATTGGAACCGACGAGGCTTGGAGCGCTCGTCTCCAAGCTCTACATCGATCCCTTAAGCGCCGTCATCATGATCGAGAATCTGCAAGCAAAAAAGAAGAAGGCCCGCCAGGGCGACGCCAGCCCGATGGAGAAGCGCAAGTCCTCCGATCTGGGGCTCATTCATCTCATCACCATGACCCCGAACATGGATAAGCTCTACGTGCAGGCCGCGGACGGCTGGGTGGAGGAGTTCATCGACGCCCATCAGGAAGAGCTGTTCGATGAGGACAATTACGACTTCCTGCTCCGCGAGGCCAAGACCACGGCCATGCTCATGGACTGGATCGGCGAGGTGCGCGAGGAGCAGATCAGTGATCGCTATCACATCGGCCCGGGCGACATCCGCCGCTCTTCTGAGACGGCTGAGTGGCTTATGCACGCTCTGGCCGAGCTTTCCAAGCACCTTGAGTTAGGCAGCACCTTCCAGGCAGAACAGCTCTCCCAGCGCATCCACTACGGAGCGAGCCAGGATCTTCTCGCCCTGCTCAACCTGAAGGGCGTGGGCCGCGTGCGGGCAAGAAAGCTGTACCAATCCGGCATCACCAGCGTTGATAAGCTCAAAGCAGCCGAGCCATCCGCCGTGGCAGGACTGTTAGGTCCAAAGATCGCCGAGAAAATATTTGCACAGCTCAAAGTTGATGAGACATAGTTGATGAGATATAAGTGAAGGAGATACGGCCTTGAAGTGGCTCAAAGACATTTTTAGCGGGAAGAAGGACGACAAAAAGACCACGGGGCTCGCGCTATCCGAGATCAATTCCTGGCTGGAAGAGCGGTCACATAGTTCCGATTTTGAGGAAAAGCTGGAGAGCACTTACAAGAGCGTCGGCGAGGTCGCTAGATCGTTAGCCGGGAGCATAAAAGCCCTGGAGGCCGCCGAGCCGGACAGTTCAGCTCCGCCCAAGCTCCTGCGAGCCGGACTTGCCGCGCGCGGCGAGATCGTCAAGCAGATGGAATCGCTCGCCGAGAAGCTGAAGCCGCCCAGAGGCAGAGACATTGATTCCGCTTCCGAGCACCACTGGGCTCTGGTCAAAGGGCTGGAGAGGACGGTCACTACCTTCGGCAGGGCGCAAAGATTCACGGCGGCCCTCTTTCCCAAAGAGATCGAAGCCGTAAACCGCGAGCTGACCCGCATCAGTCGTCTCCTGGTCGAGCTGGAGGGCGAGATCAAGCAGAGGCGCGGCGAGCTGGAAGAGACCTGGTATTCCCGAGAGCTGGTGGACAAGCTGAGGAAAGATCTCTCCGACATTGCCGATCTTCGGGAAAGGGCAAAATCGGAAGAATCAAGGCAGACCGAGCTTTCCGCGTCCTTTGCCGGAATGGAAGAAGAGCAGAAGCGACATGCTGCCGGCAAAGACGGAAAGAAGATCGAAGAGCTGAAAAAGAGCCTGGAAGAGAAGCATGATGAACTCAGGAAGGTGAAAGATGAGATCGCAGATCTCGTCACGCCCTTGAACAAGGCTCTAGGCCGAATCATGAAGCAGGGATCGAGCGACCGGCTGGTTCTCCAGCACGGCAATGTCTTCGAGCAGCTTCGCACCATGCCTTCCCAGGTGGCGGACAGCGACATTGCGGGATCGCTGGAAGAGCTGAAAGTGCATCTGGCAACTCTCGGCCTGAAGGACAGAAAAAAGGAGAAGACTCTGGACCACATTGATTTGCTCATCAAGAACAAATCCCTGCAAAAGATTCGAGTCCGACAGGCGGAGCTGGAAAAAGCCGTCCAGGAAGAGGAGGCGCTCCTATCCGAGATCAGCAGCGGGCCGCTGCAGCTCAAAGGACAGCTCAGCCAGACCCGGAAAGACCTGAAAAGCCTGGAGGCGTCGCTGCAAAAGACCAGAGAAGAGCTATCCTTGCGAGAGGATTTGGCCGGTCAGCACCAGGCGGAATTGAAAGAGAGGCTCGGCAAATTGGCTGAAGCGCCGGTGGAGATCGATCTGGACCGATGAGCGAAAATCGGGTCGATATGATCAACTTTGGTGGGATCGTGCCCCTCTCCACCGTGGACTGGCTGGGCAGATCCGCTCTGGTGGTGTTCCTGCGAGGCTGCCCATTGCGCTGCCCGCACTGCCACAACATTGGGCTTCGCTCGGGTGACAACTTCGTTGATTTTCATTTGGTAGCATCTCGCATCGTATCTCAGATCAAAGGCGAGAGGAACGGAAATGCCGACTCTTTCAGCCGCAGCCCGCAGATCAGCCTCGATGAGGCATCCGAACGGGTGAGTGCCAAGCCGTTCGTTGATGCTTTTGTTCTCTCCGGCGGCGAGCCGCTGCAGCAGAACGAGGCCGCAGCGAGACTTTTTTGCCTGGCCCGCAGCCTGCATTTGGACACCGGCCTTGAGACCTCCGGCTTCTATCCGGAACGTCTGCGAGAGCTATTGAAGTGCGGCTACGTAGACAAAGTGTTCCTGGACCTGAAGGCTGCCATGCAGGATCAGGATTACCAGAGAGCGACCGGCGAGAGCGGCGTTGCAGCGCGCGTCCTGGAGAGCCTGGAGATCTGCATGGAGTCTGGGGTTGCATTCGATGCCAGAACTACAGTCTTCCCGGATGGGCCGACAAAATCCGAGATTGTAGAAGTTGCACTGTTGCTTTCCCGGTTGAAGACGGAAAATCCCGGCAGTCGTCTGGAGTCTTTCGTCTTGCAGCAAGGACGCCCCAGAGACGGTGG
>RPOO01000038.1 GCA_003857025.1 Methanothrix sp. | reverse complement strand
CAGCAAAGGACAAGTCCGCAGCCGCAGCACGCTAAAAGAACGAGCGTAAAGGCGCTTTCAATCCTCCGGCGGAGCGGAAAGGCCGGGGCTTGGTGAGAATCATCATCGATCATGCAAATCCAAAATAACTATGTGGCCTTACTTTTTAAATAAGTTTTGTCTATATCCAAGGAAAAGATTGGAGATGCAGATGTGTCCGATGATGCCGAAAGGAACGGCTGATTTTAGAGATCGCTGCGAATTATCCGCTAGAGCCGCCTTGCCAGCAGGCCGACGGCGGGGGAAAAGGAGTCTTGGCGATATTTTGCCGATTTTCATCGCTTTGAGAAGCAAACTTTATATCATGGGAAGTAGTAGCATGGTGACGGACGCGTGCACATACACCTGCATTCGGACGCGAAGCCATGTTATTATGGCCTCGGGATAAACGATTATTAAACCCATCAACAACTACATCACAGGAGGGAGGAGCAGTTTCAGAAGCGCGGCCCTTTGGCCGCGTTTCGGAAGCTGTACGAGAAATCTCCAATCCAATAATTATTATGTCCGAAAACATTCTTATTCCTCTTAATTTCTTAGATTTAGAAAATTCCAAAATGATTCGCTTAGCAAATGCGGAATTGAATGTATCATCAGAGTTTATAGATGTATATGATAAAATAATTAAATCTCAATATCCTAATTATCAAATACCAAAATTTAGTCTATGTACGCCCAAGGTCGAGAATGAAAAACCGAGAAGGACACTGGACCGTATATTAGAGATTTTTAAACTTTTTAAGGAAGGTCTAGTCTTATCTAATTTTATCGTATATGGTGAATTTAGTGATATTGATAAATTAAAATTCGATTTTCTCCCTCATTATACGCATTATGTAGATGGCAATCGAAGCCCCCCGGGATACATTATATCATCCAATGAAGAAAAGCCGTTTATAGGCTTTTGGAGTGAGTTTAAAGATTTACCGTTTGAGAACTTTGCCGTCTATAAATTTCATTTAGCCGACTTTGAACCATTTTCAAAGGATACTATGACGAACTACGTGGAATCCCTTGAATATCTATTCGTTCCGGATTCATCTGATGGTGAAATAGCATATAAATTTCGAACAAGGGGAACGCTAATTCTTGGAAGAGATAAAAATATGGATGAACGCAAAAAAATATATAAAAATCTGCATAACTCATATAATCTGCGTTCTGCAATTGTACACGGAAACATTGAAAAAGAGAAAAAGTTGCTCAATGGGAAAAATTGGGAAGATTTTCATTCATTCCTGAGAATCTATGTTCGTGAATCCATTAAGTTTTTCTTTAGGAAAAATTGTTTAGATGATAATCAGAAAAGGAAAGAATTAATCGAAAATATGACTATCTTTAAATGCAATATTGAAAAATGAAAACTATCTTTTCAAAAATGCATAAGACGTCATTCTATAACAATCAGGATAATGCCGTGACGCCACTTTTTTATGATAGGCAGTTTCTGCAGCCCATCAATGTCTCACAATTGATGCTGAGTCTTGACCGCCGCAAGATGACCGTTGTCTATCCGTCGTGGTTGTTCCCCCTGCAGAGGCCCGCCTGCCCGCCCCCCGCACGCTCGCACACACGAGCGCGCGCGGGCGGCCACGCGCGGGCCGCTGCCAGCAGTTCGATTCATATAACAAAAGCTTAAAGAATAATGCAGACAATTATTCTGAACGGTGCAACGGTTCATGGGAGCGCACGTACTGAAAATCCCGGAAGATATTGTGGCTGCCCTTCGCATCCCGCCGGATGATGTGGAGGACGAGCTGAATAAAGAGCTGGCAGTAGCGCTCTATTCGCGTGGTATGCTCCCGTCTGGAAAGGCTGCGGCGCTCAGCGGCTTGACCCGCCAGCAGTTCGAGGACCTTCTAGGCAAGCGCAAAATAATCCGTCACTACGGAGCAGAAGACCTGGAAGAGGATCTGGAATATGCCCGTCGTGGTATGTGATTCTTCTACTATTATTCATCTGGCACGAATTGGCCGCCTATCTCTTTTGAGGGACTTTCATGAAAGGATAATCGTAGTTCCGGCAGTACTGGAATGAGGCAGTGGAAGAAGGCCAGGGCAAGCCGGGTTCTTCAGAGATAAGAGATGCCCGCGAATCCGGCTGGATCGAAGTGACTGCGCCGCATAATGGTCCATTGGTTCAATTGCTACAGCGTGAGCTGAATAAAGGGGAATCTGAGACAATCGCTCTTGCGGTGGAACTTCACGCAGATTTGGCATTCTGGATGAAAGCGATGCTCGAAGAGTGGCCAAGATTTACGGGCTCAAGATGTCTGGTGTAGTAGGGATACTTATCAGAGCCAAGTTCGCCGGAAAGGTAACATCCCTTCGAAATGAGCTTGATAAACTGAGGCTTGACGGAGCCTTTTGGATTGGTGATGATGTTTACGATAGAGCGCTTGCTGCAGTGGGCGAAAGTTAGAATGTCTTCTCCTCGGTAGATGTTACTCATCAAAGAACGATTTCGTTTAGATCCCATCGCCTAACGGTAACACGTTCCCGCCTACCCGCCCGGCCTCCGCCATCCCGCAAGCTCGCACGCACGGACGCGCGCGGGCGGTCACGCGTGGGCTGATGCAGTACCAAGATCCGGGACGAAAATGCGAAATATTGAGCACGTGGCAAAAGGATATATTCAAAGAAGCCGCATTCCAATCATAAAGAGGCCTCATGTCCGTTAGCCAATCCACGATATGCCCACAGCCGGGAACCACTGGGCAGGTTGCTTCTAAGAAAGCATCCGCTAAAAAAGCCAATCTTGACGACATGGTAGAACATGATATCGTAGTCCACATGCCGCCCAAGAGAAAGTATCTCGCAGAAGTGGACGTGACGGGTATTCGCAAAGCAAAGCCAAAGGTCGTAGTGCCCGATTCAATTTAATTGATTTTCCCAGGTTTCATGAGAGACTATCCCTGGTATGACATAGTCGATGCGAGTGAAGTGCTCATGCAGGGCGATTTCGTAAGCTCGTGTCCTGTCATGGTTCCTTCGCCTTCTGCAAGGGAAGGGCGAATATCTGCAGAAATAATCGAATACGATGTGGTTATCATGAGCCAATCCTGTGATTTGGCTCACCACAAGCTGGATAATGTTTTGGTCAGTCCCGTTTGGCCAATAAGCGAATTGGGGCTTGAAAACGAGTTTTTCAGGAGCCGTAAAGGCAAAGAATCGCTGCGGCAGGGAAACCTTCCTGGATACCATCTTTTAAACAGATGCGAATTGGAAGGCTTTGAGGCAGATTTCCAGGTCGTCGATTTCAGGAATGTCTATGGAGTTCCATTGGATTTTCTGGTCGACTTGTCTCGGCGAAGAGAAAAACGGCTGAGGCTTCTGCCACCATATCGAGAGCACCTATCTCAAGCATTTGCGAGATTCTTTATGAGAGTGGGCCTGCCCGTCGATATTGATTTGTTTAAATAATTGATCACCATCACATTACGCGCCTGCAACGCATAGCTTGCGGTCGACAAATCCCGTCAGCCGCCCGATCGTGGCATGATTCCGGCATCCGATGCACCAGGCGCGCGGCCCGCCCCCGCACGCTCGCACGCACGAGCACGCGCAGGCGGCCACGCGTGGGCCGCTGCCTGCAGCTCACTCAATGAGAATCAGCAAAGGCAAACGCCGCCGTGTTAAAAATGATCGCTCACTTATCATCGATCTCACTCAGCATTTCCTTGACCCTGGCCTTTAAAACCGGCATATCAAGCTCTGCGGTCTCCCAAACCTGCTTGAGATCAATTCCAAAATACTGATGCACAAGAATATTTCTTAAGCCAACGATGTCAGCCCAAGGGATGTCATTATGCCTTTCCGTCAGGTCGTCGGATAGGTGGTTGGATGCTTCTCCCACCACCTGGAGATGATGAATAATCCAAACTTGCGTCCGTTCGTCCTCGACAAAGGCTTCATGCCCGATTGAAGAATATTTTTCTATTTTTTCTATGGCCTCAAGAATATCCAGAAGCCGTTCCTTATCATCCCTCAAAGAGGCACCGCCTCGCTTAAAACGCGCTCCTTGATTCTCTCTCGCAGACCGCGATCACTAACTACGTCCACTTTGATCTCCAGAAGAGATTCAAGCTCTCTGATCATGGCGGATTGGCTCAGCAGTGTTGATCCTGGAAGGAATTCCACTAAGATATCAAGATCGCTCTTCGAGTCTGCTTCGCCTCTTGCGACAGAGCCAAAGACTCTGACGTTACGAGCACCGTGTTTTGCGGCGATCCTCAGGATTTCCTCACGCCGCTTGTCCCTGAGATTTTCGAGACGCATGACTTGCTATTTAGTTTTCAAGGAAGATTAAAGCTTCGACGGACGGTTGCGCCTCCATTGCTCACGAACGCGAGTCCCGTCTGCCCGCACCCGCACGCTCGCACGCAAGGGCGCGCGCGGGCGGCCACGACGCATTCCAGGAAATATCTTGCTCATCGAGTTATGCGATCTTGATGCTGCAGAAGGAAGTTTAATAAATACAGATTTACAAAGAAGACCTTGATGAAGTTTCATATCACCATTGAGCGAGACGAAGACGGAAAATATGTGGCCGAATGCACCGATCTGCCAGGCTGTCTCTCTGAGGGCGAGACTACGGGAGAAGCCATAGAAAACATAAGTGAAGCCATCATCGGATGCTTGAAGTCAAGGCTCAAACATGCAGGAGAGAAGTTCACAGTTCCATCCTTCGATCAAAAGCTCGATATCTCCATAGATGTCACAGAGTCGACATATGCAGAAGCTTCCTAGAGTCTGTGGCGACAAACACATAGCAGCCTTCAAGAGCAGGTTGGATTGTCAATCATGTAGAAGGCAGCCACTATATCCTGACTAAAGCTGGAAGCAATGTTCATCTCTCAATACCTGTGCATAAAGGCAAGGACCTTGGCATCGGCCTTCTCAAGAAGCTGATTGACAGGGCAGGCCTTACCAACGAAGAATATCTCTGTCTATTCTACGAAAAATGAAGGCAACCGGAGAACTGATGAACTGAACCGCCCGGTCTCGCTGCCCTCAAGCACGCTTACCGCCTGCCCGCTCCCTCACGCAGGCCCACACACGCACGGGCGCGCGCGCGGGCGGCCACGCGTGGGGCCGCCGCCAGCATCGCCTTGGCGGCTCTATTTTCGCTCGATGTCACCCAAGGGCTTTTCAACCATCACTCAGGACTCACGGCCAAGACCGCACCGTGCCTTCCGTTTCAAGCATTTCTCATCTCGGTGAGGATCTCAAGAGCGCTCTTCTTGCTCTTCCAGGCGGAATCGATCTCTTTGGCCACAGCTTCCCACTCTGCATCCCAATCGATTTTCTCTGCAAATTCCTCGGAGAATTTTATGGGAGGAAGGACTGCCATTGGCTTGCCATCTGGGCCGATCGGGAACTGCAATTTTCTATTCATCGATCCTCAAAAGATCACTAACAAGCTGCTGAACATCTTTAGTGGACAGGACTCTTGCAGTCTTTTGCTTAGAAAGATGCTTGTCATTCGACCATACGGGACAGCCGAGCTGCAGTGCCAGAGCCAAGAATGCCGAATCTTTCTCATCGATATCCTTCATCAGCTCTGCGGCTTCTGCTACCCTTGAAGAATAAAGCTCGTCAGGCACGACCATCACATATTCGAGAAGGAACTTGAGGGCATGACTATAGCTCTGCTTGGCGGAAGATCTCTCTCTCTTAGACAAAATGTAGCTCTTATGAGCATCAATCTCCGCCAATCCATATTCTGGAAAGTAGATTTGGAGGCAATCTGTTTTCATCATTTCGGCAATAAATGAGCCGTCTTTGAGAAGAGCAGAGAGAATAATATTCGTATCAGCTACAAGCCGAACTTCTTTTTCTCTTTCTGCCATACTTCCTCCCTGATGCGTTCCAGCTCATTCAGATCCTCTTCGCTCATGGCCAGATCGTCTTTGCATTTCTCAAAAAGAGCCCAGCGTAGCTCTTCTTCCTTGACCAATTCATCGATCTTCTTTTTGAGCGGCGTGAGCGGCACGCTTTCAGGGACTTGAACCAATAGCTCGCCCATATTAAATCCATTCCAATTATGTGCAGATTACTATTAATGTTTACCTCAATGGAGATATCTGCGATCCGGCCTTGTGATTCAAATGAGCAGTGCAGTGCAATCCTTGAGCTTCCAAGATCTAATTGATGCTGTCGAATCTCTGCCGCTTGATGATCAATCCATGCTGGTCGAGCTAATCAATAAGCGCATCACTGAGAAGCGGCGCGCAGAGCTTGTAGCCGAGGTCCACGAAGCGAGAAGAGCCTTCAAGAATGGTGAAGTCAAACGCGGCACGGTTGAATACCTGATGAAGGATTTGGAAGATTGAACACCCTTGTCTGGAGCCCCGGCTTCAAGAGATCTTTCAAGCGTTCTGTACGCCACCACCCGGACGAGTCACGAGAAGACCGCAGGCAAAATGGCTAACACTTTTTTTCATGATAAAGAAACCTTAATTAAAGCCTAGGAACAAGGATATGGGATACAATTTGCGCTGACCAGGAAGATGCTTCGCGTTAAGTTTGAAAGTAACCGGGAACGGCAGGGTAATTATGACGATGAAGGAAAGAGAAATCAAGAGAGCGGTAAAGGAAGGCTATGCCCGTATTGCCAAGCAGGCCACATCATATTATGCGTCCCGCAGCTGTTGCGGCTGCGCAGAAATCCCTGAAGAGATAAGCAAGAGGATGGGCTACACGGAAGAAGAGATTCAGGCGGCTCCGCTGGGCTCCAATCTGGGACTCGGCTGCGGAAATCCCGTGGCTCTTGCCTCCTTGGAAGAAGGCGAGATCGTGCTTGATATGGGCGCAGGAGCAGGATTTGACTGTTTCCTGGCATCTACTCGCGTCGGCCCAAAGGGATTGGTCATCGGCGTGGATATAACATCGGAGATGGTGATCAAGGCCAGGGCCAATTCCTGCAAAGGCGGATACAAAAACATCGATTTTAGGCAGGGCGACCTGGAGAACATGCCGGTAGCGGACAACTACGTCGATGTGGTCATATCCAACTGCGTCATCAACCTGGTGCCGAATAAGAGAATGGTCTTCAAGGAGGCTTTTCGCGTGCTAAAGCCCGGAGGCAGGCTGGCGGTTTCGGATGTTGTGTTGCAAAAAGAGCTTCCAGAGTTGGTGGCAAACTCGACGGAGGCTTACATCGGTTGCCTGGCCGGGGCCATCATGAAAGAAGATTATCTGGAGATCATCAGAAATGTCGGATTCCAGGATGTGAGCGTAGTGGCCGAGACCAGCTTCCCCATCGAGTCGCTTCTATCCGAGACTGCCGGATCGGATATCATTGCAAAACCGCAGATATCTACAGAGCAACTCAATGAGATCGCAAGCTCGGTCTTGAGCATCAAAGTAAGTGCCGTTAAACCGAAATAAAAAAACGCGTGAAAGCAGAAACGAAGATTAAGTGGAATAGCAGCAAAACCGTTCCGGCACCGCAAGGAAACAGTCCGCTTTGGGAAGCTCGACAAAAAATATAACTGTCATGATCGCCAATTATTGATCGCGTGAAAAAGAAAACCAGAAGATTTCCCAAGTTGGCTGCAAAAAGCGATACTTGCGCTCCAAAGATACTGAATGGTCTGCCCGGCCATCAGGAAATAGAGAGCGGCAAGTGCGGCAATTCAGGCGATCTGGGAGATCCGGATTTTGGCTCTTATCCCCTGAGCCATCGCATCAGCTTCAAGATGCAAGAGAAGATGCAAAGAGCGAGAGACAACCTCCGCACTCGTCTGGGAGATGTCAGTTTCCGCCCTGGGAAATTTCAGGTTGTGCCGGTCTCTCTAACCGTTCCTGGTCTCGATCCGGTCTTCGAGGGCTACAGGCTCGTGCAGATCTCGGACATCCATTTCGGCCAGTGGATCACGTCGGAGCGCCTGGATGGGGTTGTCGATCTGGTGAACTCGCAAAATCCGGATTTGGTGGCGATTACCGGAGACTTCTTCTCGTATGTTCTCGACAAGCATGAAAATGATCTGGCAAGGATTCTTGGCAGGATAAGAGCCAAGGATGCGACGGTTGCAGTTCTTGGCAACCACGATCACTGGCTGGGTGCGTATGCAGTTCGTCGCATCATTCGGAAAGGCAACATTCTGGAGCTTGCAAATGATGTTTTTTCGGCTCGTCGGGGAGACGCCGCCCTTCACATCGCTGGACTTGATGATGTTCTGGCGAACAAGCAGGATCTGGAAAGGGTGCTGCAAAAGCTGCCGGATTCCGGACCTGCGGTGCTGCTGGTGCATGAGCCCGATTTTGCCGACCTGAGCGCCGGGACGGGCCGCTTCTGCCTGCAGCTATCCGGTCATTCCCACGGCGGACAGATCGTGATACCGGGATATGGAACGCCCATTCGCGGCTATCACTTCAAGAAATATCCATTGGGCAGGTATCAGGTTGGGGAGATGGTGCAGTACACCAACCGGGGCCTGGGGACGAATCTCTTCTGGTCCAGGATCAACTGCCCGCCGGAGATCACGACATTTACCTTACATGCGCGTCCACAGCGAGCAAGCCTCTTATGAGCAAATGGGCTGGCTTCTGCTCATGCGATAGGCTTTCATGTGAATGGTTTTCGCGCGAGTGGATTTCATGCAATGCAAGCCGTTTTGATGCGAGTTGTTTTAATGCAAACGGTGTTTATGCAGCGAAAAGAATGATTAACTGAGTGCCATGGATTGTGATTTTAACCCAAGCCTGGTCTTCAGACTTCTCCTCGAACCACAAGAACGGGCACTGTCGAATTGCGGACCACCTTTTCTGCCACGCTGCCCATGAGGAATTTCTCGAGG
Organism: Methanothrix sp.; assembly: GCA_003857025.1. Classification (GTDB taxonomy): domain Archaea; phylum Halobacteriota; class Methanosarcinia; order Methanotrichales; family Methanotrichaceae; genus Methanothrix. The sequence goes on along the minus strand of RPOO01000038.1, from coordinate 8,898 downwards.
CCGGTCTTGCCGATGCTGCCAATGATGATGATGTTCACGGACTCTTCAAGAGCGAGCTTCAGGATCTCGGCGGCGGGATTTCCTTCCAGTACTCTCTTCTCGCTCGGCACGCCCGCTTGCTCGGCAAGCTCTGCAACCCGATCTGCTACTTTTTCGCCTTCCTTCAAGGCAGTTTCCCTCAAGCTGCCGAAGACTGCCGGATCAAGGGTGTACGAGCCGATATCGCCGAAGGGCATACCAATTCCACCCATCGACATGGTGCCGCTTATGTCGGAGACGAAGCATATGATTGCCGTTCCTTTGGATCGCCTGGCCAGATCGACCCCCATTTTCGCGGCATTCTCGCTGTGCTTTGAGCCATCCGTTGCGATAAGGATCTTTTCAAACATATGTTCGATGTTTGGCGTTCAAGCGTTATAGTCATTTTGGTTATGGTAGGTTATGGTATATGGTATCCGATGGATTATTAAGCGATCAATGATCCTTTCAGAAATAGGCCCACTGGTCAAAGGCTGTCTCGCCAAATGTATTAGAGAACTGATACGAAACGCACCTGCAAATGAATCAGAAAATGAATACGCAAATGGAGAATACGCCATGAGAAACCGAACAGCATTTGTTTTGATCCTCATATTCATCGCCGCCCATTGCGCGGCAAGAGAGCCGATTCAAATTGGAGGAGAAAGCGGATTTAGCACCCTGGAAAGAGTATCCGACAATATGCTAATTTCATCAAACAACCCAGGCCAATTCAACGATTCAAACTCGTACCTCAATTCATCTCATCTCATAAATTATACTGGATCCCAAAGCCCCGCTCCATCCATAAATTCATCGAATTCGTCTGGTTCGTCCAGTTCATCTCTGAACGATTCAACTCTTGCAAACATCACGGAAAGCCAAACCCGCAACACCGCCCAAAATGCCAAAAGTGATTTATGGAGCTGGGGTTCGGTCCCGCCGGGATATACTCGGGACAAGTTCGGCAACCTGGTGAAGCTGTCCAGCACCGAGGAGTGGCAGCCGAGTGTATGAAACCGATGATGGACGCGGCTCGATGAGACGGCCTGACAAAGCGGCTTAATGACGCTGTCTGATGACTGAAGGCCCGGCCATCCTAGCTCGATATCACAGGCGATTCACGCTCGACCGGATTCCTCGCAGGCATCCACGCCGCTCGTTCTTGAATATATCAAGCCTTGTGGCGTTCAATCAAAATAAAAAACAGGAGTGAGTGTACTTTATATTCAATGGAGTATCTATTGAATGTAAGGAGGATTCTTCATTAAGAGATTTGTGGTGTTATTTATCGGTTCGTTGGTTCTGTTAGGAATCATTTTCGCAGGTACTGTTAACTGCAAGTCAGACAATGCCAAATCTTTGGCGCCAGGACAGCAGGCAGTCAAACCTGGAAATGCTACGGGTCATAGCGGTGCTCCAGGGCAGACTGGGGACAACCCCGGACAAGCAAAAAAAACCGCAGATGAACTGGGCACAAGTTCCAGCAGCAGCACATCTGCTCATGGGCTGGCAAGCATGTTACAGTGGCTCGATCAGCCCGTCAACAGCTTCCCCTGGTATAGCTCGAGTGGATCATCCTTCTATAACCAAGAAGTTCCTGACACAACGTTCTCGCCTTTCAGTGAGTTCTATGCAGCCTCAGGTATCCCTGTAGTTAACGGGATAATCAGCACTCCTGCCAAGTTTGATATAGCGCAGAAAACGCCCGCAACAATATACTATGGCGCAGGCGAGGCATTGCCATATTCCCAGTATGTTTCCACGATGCCATCCAGGACCAATGACCTCTGGGTCCAGGGAGAAACAAGCTGGTCCCAGTATGTGGTAAGCCCGGTCGGAACCTGGCTGCAACTGGTTGCCAATGTGCCGGTCGGAGGATCTGCAGGATTCTACGAGTCAGTTCAGACTGACAAGACAACTCAAAGGTACAGCACCTATCAATTCAACCAGGGCTATAACACCATGAACTTCTACGCCGGCCAGGTGGGAAGACACATGCTCTACTTTGTGGTGAACAACCAACCAAGCAATGTGATCATTGTGGATGTGTTTGCCCAGGCCCCATCGACTCAGTACCAGACCTACGCTACGACCACAACGACACCAATCGTGTCAACGCAGCCGCAAACGACTCCTGTTGGCGGAGACACGCCTGTGACAATCCAGTCTCAAGGGATGAGAGGATACCAGGTTTTCTTGGATGAGAATTATATCGGCACGGATGGGAGCGGCGGAGATGCCCTGGATGGAGTATTTGATTTCAGGGTAATTGGAGGGCAAAACCATAATATAAGGGTGTATGACGGGCAATTCAATTATCCCAAGAGCATGTACTTTGCAAGGGGCGTTCTCAAAATAATCAATGTGGAACCAGGAATTGCAGTATATGCATAAATTTTTATAATTTTTTTTACTATTTTAACTATTTTATCACTAAATTTTTCGCTGATTTATCTCTTCAATTAGGCTTGAGATGTTCGGCAGCAGGGAAGGTTCTGGAGGCAGTAATGGAAGCCGCCTGAATCCATACGAGCAGAGGGACATGGATGCATCTATCGCTTATCGGTTCCTGTCTTCTCCCACGGCAACTTCACTCCCGATATAGGGAAATTGGAGCCGATCCGCTAGACGACGTGCTGGTAGAATTGTGGAGCGGATGCTCCCGCTTGGTCCCTAAAGAGCCCCAACTTTTTTAGGATAGACCGCTGCCGCCCATTCCAATAGGTATCTGGCTGATGTCCCCAACGCCTGTCAAGATCCGATCAGCATCCTGGCGTACATCATGGAAATAGGACTTCGGCGAAGAAGGCGGGAGGGAGTTCTCTGTCGCAGCAGTTGTGGTCGCTTCAGCGGCAGCAGTGTTCACGACTGCCGGAGCAGGCGATTCAATCTTGGGTTCCTCGATGGCAGCAGGAGCATAGCCGGATGTATCCGGGCTGATCTGCATGGCGGTGAAGCTGCCTTTATTTATGATCTTACCCAGGCTTACCTGCGTATAATTGCCACTGATGCTTCCATTCTGGCTATCGAAAACTCCGGAAAGCTTTGAACTTACCAGCTCGTTTTCCTTCAGGAGGGTGATGGTCAGATCCACCTTATCGGCTGCAATCGATCCTGTGACTTCGGCATTCCAGGGCTTGCCGCCTTGAGGCTCGTATTTAGCCTGGCCGAAGAGATCCCCGTTGTCTTGGTCTAGGACCATAACGACCTGATCTGCCTCGATACCGGTAACCGACCAGATGAAATTCAGATTTTCAGCTGCAATTGTTTCATGCTCATCATTGGTTTTATTACCAGAAGGGGTCGCACTCACTGGAATGGTCTCATTTGCAGGTCCGCTCTCATTCGTCGCAATAGTTGCATTTTCCGGTGAGATGATTTTCACTACTGCCGTTGAATTATTCTCCGTAATACTAGTATTGTTGGCGGACTGCCCCAGGGACAGGCCTGCGGTGAAGAGGAATACGAGCATTAGGGGAAGAATCAGATATTTCTTATTCATTTGATATGCCTCCAACATTTCTCCGCCATTTGGCGATAGACTTTTCGTCATTTGCCTACAACGTTCTCCCCAGTCGCACCTTCTACTTTATAAGTGTTTCATTGTCCTGCAATTCTTGTAGGGCCAAAAAGCCTGGAATTTTTTAAGCTCAGCTGCTATATCTGGCTTATCGGAGACTCCCGCCATCTTCATTGTCTTTACAGGATCTTCAGATTGAGTAAAAACTCGAGTCTTGCTCAAATAATCCTATTCAAACAGGATCATCATCTCATTAGGGTTATCCGCCTTGCGGAAGAGACGCCCACCGTTGGAGCCGCCAACCTTTCGAGGATGAAGCCCAAAAGCAGGGAAGCGGCGAGCAAAGTATCATTTCATCTTGAACTTATTTCAAAAGAGATCTCTCGATAGCAGCTTAGTTTAGACTGTATGCCAGCTTTTTAGGTTCCTCGCTGTTTTATATGGGTAGATTGAACTGCAATTTTCCAAGTCTAAGATAAATAATTAGTATGAGATTCTTTGTTGTTCTGAATCCTCTTGCACTGCTTTTTGCAGATTGGACTATGCTGTTTAATCCTTCCAACACGCCATTGGTTATTTTGGTTTCTGCATAATTTACAACACCACTCCAATGTGCCTTTATGGTTTTTGCTGCATCAATAATTGGTTCAATCTTGCTATGTGTTGCCCAGTAATACCATTTTTTGAGATAATCCTCTGCAAGAAGAGCATCATTAAATGTCCAAAAGTCCTTCAGACTTAGCTTAAAATTGTATGCTTTAGCCGTCATTAAATTCATATCTTTGAGAGAGCCCAGCATTTCCTTTTCAATCGATGAGAGATCACCTGGATTTTTGAGCCACATATACCGAGAATTCTTCAATTCCGCATTGCGATGCTGCTCCTCGCGACGCACCTGATCAATTGCGTCATTAATCATTTTCATAACGTGAAATTTATCAAATGTAAGAGATGATTTAGGAAATTGCTCCGATATCCCTGAAATGAATGCAGGAGACATATCCGAACAGAACATCTCTATCTTATCTGCTGCACCATTATGTTTCTCAAGGTCCTCTTTGAACGAAGTGATTACATTCGAGCCTTTTCCTTCACACACGTAAAGAACCTTATTCCTATTAAGATCTACAAATAGCGATATATATTTATGGAATTTTGCACATGACGTTTCATCAACGCCGACTACTTTTACTTGAGAATGATCTTCTACAGATCTCGATTCTGGAATATAATGTGATAATACCCGCCAAATCCTTGTATCATGCTCGCCTATGATTTCTGCTACGGATTGTATTGGCATATTTTGGGCTAAAATCAATATCAATGAATCCATCAGCAAAGTAAAACCAGCGCTTCTCCTTGCCCATGGAACATTAATCAACCTGATTGATCCGCATTTTTTACATTCTGTACGTGGCACTCTGGCATGAATATATGTTTTAAATTGAAAAAAATTGAGGTGACGCCATACTCGTTCCTTTGTGTCATGGATTGTGCAATTTGAGGTTTTACATACCGCGCATTCGAATCTACTGCCAACTTCGAAATCGATATGAATGTCAAGACGTTTTTCTTCATTGCTAAATTCTATCGACTTGATCTGCCAGGGATCTTGAAGATTCAATGCATGTTTGAATAGGTCTTCTTGAGACAGGGTCACGGATAATAATTCAAAGAGTGATATTATTAAACTTTACCCCATACCCACTCAAGATAGCGAGGAACCTCTTTTTATGTTTCCCTCTGGCCATTCGTGCTCTTATGCTTTTCTTCTCGGATTTAGGACAATGACATAAAACCTAAGTAGAAAGAAGGCTCTCCGAATCATGATGAAGGAATATAGCAACGAAGAGATCGTGGTCTTTTGGAATCCGGACAGATGCATTCATGCCAGGGAATGCGTCAAGGGTCTACCGCAGGTATTCAACCGGGAGGGCCGACCATGGGTGAATATCAAGGGCGCTGACTCGAAAGAGATAATGAAGGTCGTCGACAGATGCCCATCCGGGGCTCTTTCATACAAGATAATCAAGAAGGCAGGTGAATCGGAGATGGCCTGCGCACAGATCAAGGTCGTGAAGAACGGCCCTTTGCTAGTGGAAGGAAACTGCACGCTATTTGACAATAAGGGCATTGAGGCCGCCAAGAGTGGACCGTTTGCGCTCTGCAGATGCGGGGGCTCAAAGAAGAAGCCATTCTGCGACGGCACCCATATCAAGATCGGCTTCGACGATTCGAGTGAGCCGATTGCAGTTAGCGAATTAGTGGCCGCATCGAAGGGCAAGAGCGAGTCGCACGTCGGATGATTATTAATATTTGCGTCCTAAATTGAAGAATCGTCCTGCTCCTTCTTCTTTGGCCCCTTTTCATAATTTTCCTCATTCATCTTCTTCTTCAGATTCTTTTCGGTCTTTAAATAAGACACAATAGCTGCAATCTGGTGTATCACAAGGTCATACCTCTCATTTCCATTATTTTTTAAGATACTGCTGCTTTATTAAACAATTCCTCAACTGACGATATCTAAGATTTAGATCTAAGGAGAATAGCCACATCCTCAGGTTGAAGCACAAAGCTCTCTTCGGGATAATTGAATATCTGAGAATCCCTATGTATCACCAGCAAAGCTGCACCCTTTTCTTTTAGTCCGACATCCCGAATGGATTTTCCTGCAGCGGGTGAGCCTTCCAAAACCTTGAGGGTAATGAAATCATTGCTGATTATACTGAGATCGGTACTGCAATAAGTCTCCTTAGAAATGCTTCGGAACATCTCATATCCATCCGATCTGATGCGATCTATAAAGGAATCAATTCTCTTTCTTGGCACCTGGTACATCTCAAGGACTCTGGAAAATATCTCCACGGAGGTCTCATATTCCTCAGGAATGACCTCATTTGCACCTAGATTATGAAGAATTCCCATCTCCTGGATGTATCTGGTTCTGGCAATTATATATATATCCGGATTCAATCTCCTGGCAAGATCTGTTATCCTGCGAGTTGCTGCTCGATCCGAGATTGCTATCACCATTACTCTTGCATGCGTGGTCTGGCGGAAAAATGGCATTAGGCGCTTCAATTGTTGCCGGGCAGGCTGGCCGCCCCCCTCTCGCTTGTTGGCAGCTCCCGGGCCGCCGGCTGCCAGGTCGGCGGCTCTCGTGCGGTCGCGCGTGCTCGCCGAGAGGGCCGTCCCGTTGTGGCGATTCTTCGGCGGTCAGAACCAGATCACCCTCACCAGTCTTCACCCCTGTTCCTCCTACATCAAAATATCTATGGACCCCTAACTAGATATCGATTTCGCTTTAAGTTCAACAGCATTAGGCACGGCATTCATCCCGACGCCTGAAGGGAGCGGGTTTTCTGCCTGCTTTTCCATAAATCTCGAATAGCCTCGATGCCAAAATGATTGACTGCAAAAAATATTCTCGATGCTGCGGTTTTCCGGCAGCATTGACCAGAATATTTCTGCTGCAATCTCCAGCAGAAAGCTTGATCTAAAAAGAGAATGTCGTACATCGACCTAGCGAGAAAGATACCTCCACTAATCGGCAAGTCTCATAAACTATCTTTCTCGCTTCTTGCAATTATATGGATTTTGGGCTTTCATGTTTGAGATACAATTTGCCAACGAACAGCGGCATCAAGATTAGGCGGATTATAAATCTTAACAATAAATTGTGCAATTTTGCAGGGACAATAAAGAATGGACAATGAGATGTTCGATGCAGAACCGGGCTTCGATTGCCTAATGACGGCGGTCAAGGAGAGACAGGGAGAATGTACGTGAATAAATATCATAACCGCAAGCCTATTATCCTGGAACCCGGCCTTTCCATTATGGCCCTGAATGTAAATCGTTTTATTGATGATGCCATAGCCGAGATCAAGCGCGACGTATCGGGGCGCGCCATCATCGGCTTATCGGGCGGCGTGGACAGCTCGGTGTGCGCCATGCTCGCTCATCGCGCACTGGGAGACCGGCTGGTTCCGGTATATGTGGATTCCGGGCTCATGAGGCAGTTCGAGTCGGAGAGGATCGAGCAGCTCTTCCAGGACATCGGCCTCGTGCGCGTCAACGCTCATGAAAGATTCCTCGAAGCTTTAAAGGGGGTCACCGATCCCGAAGCTAAGCGAAAGATCGTTGGCGAGACATTCATTCGCGTCTTTGAAGAAGAGGCACGCAAGATCGGAGGAGACTGCCTCATTCAGGGAACCATTTATCCGGACAGGATCGAGTCTGAAGGCGGCATCAAGTCCCACCACAACGTGGGCGGCCTGCCGGAACGCATGGAATTCAAGTGCCTGGTAGAGCCGCTACGCGATCTTTACAAAGACGAGGTTCGCGAAGTCGCCCGCGCCCTGGGATTGCCCCAGGAGATCAGCGAGAGGATGCCTTATCCCGGACCTGGGCTCTCGGTTCGCATAGTGGGCGAGGTCACCAAAGAAAAGCTGGACGTCATTCGCAAGGCAAACGCCATCGTTGAAGAAGAGGTCATGAAGTTCTGCCCCTGGCAGGCTTTTGCCGCACTGCTGGGAAAGGCCACCGGCGTGAAAGGCGACAACCGCGTCTACGGCTGGGTGGTCGCGGTTCGGTCTGTAACTTCTCGCGATGCCATGACCGCAGATGTGATGGAAATTTCCTGGGACGTGCTGAGACGAATATCCAGCCGCATCACGGGCGAGATACCGAGCGTTACAAGAGTGGTTTATGATCTGACGCCAAAGCCGCCGGGGACGATCGAGTTCGAGTGATTGAAGCAAAAATCACATTTTTCTATTTTTATTCACGGCTTTTATTTGCCTTTTTTTGCTGCATATATTTTAAAATTAAGATATTGTTACCGATTTTTCTCTTAATATCTTTCATTAGCTTTCAATAGCGATCAGATGACATTTATGGAATTCGAGCTGCAGCCAGGTAATCCCGCTCGACCGCAAGCGCTGCTGTGCGAGCTTGCGACCTGGGGCGTGCGATGGTCCCTGCTTTTTTCCATTACGCCGGAATTTCCTGCCAGTATCTGCATCTCGATCAGTCACCGATCTCTTCTTCTAAATCCAGCAGGTATCTTCTCAGCACATCTGCTCTTTTCTCTGCCATCTGGCGAGCCGTTTTCGTGTGCATACCCGCCTCAAGCTTGAGGAGCTTTCTGTAGAAATGATCCAGATTCCACAGTCCGTCCTCCGGCTCTCTCGCCCGGCAAAACGGGTCATCGGGATTGTAAAGCGCCCGGCCCAGGGTCCCGCCCGTCATGAACACTCTGGCGATGCCGATGGCTCCCATCGCATCCAGCCGGTCGGCGTCTTGCAGGATCTTGGCTTCCAGAGTTTTGGGAACGATTCCTTTGGAGAAACGGT
>RPOO01000037.1 GCA_003857025.1 Methanothrix sp. | reverse complement strand
CCTACTCCAATTCTCGCAGCGAGGACAACTGGAACTATTGGACAAATATGTGGCTCAACGGCTTCCCGGATTTAACGTCGAATAGCGATATCAGCGGCTCGGGAACGGCACAGGATTTGACAAAGGTATACGGCACGATGGCTAATCCCTTTGCATATAAGGATCCTCAAGCTGCACTGGAGCTGGCAAACACATACAAGCAGCTGCAAAAGTACAATGCATTATCCTCTAGCAGCGGTGATAATTGGTACTATTGGACCAATATGTGGCTGAATGGTGAATAGTCAACGAGCCAAAAAAGCTAAGGGTTTAAGGGCTTAAGCAAGCCCATTTTTATTTATCTTTCCCTGCATGTCTTCACTATTTTAAAAACTTAGCTAATTTTATTAATGCATTATTTTGATGTGATCTAAAAATTGTTAACCTCGGCACTGCTTTGCACCATCAGCTTTGCGCCATAAGCTTTGCACAATCATATCATCCATTCGGTGCGAGCGATTGGGACTTGCGGCTGAGGACGAGCTGCTCTATCTCTTTATCGATTCGCCTTTCTTCTTCCGTCAGATCGGGATCACTAAGTGCATCAGCAGCCTTTCTTATGGCCACGCCTAAAAATAGACCCTTTATGAAGGCCGGTCGTTCTTCGAATGCTAGAGTGCTGATTACTCTATTCATATACTTTCCCAGATTGGTTCCCGGAATCGATCTGTAAGCATTAAGCTCATCGATGACCGCCAGTTGTTCATCCTTGGTTAACCCAAAGCCCTCCAAGAATCCTGAGAGGTCTTCATCTTCGCTCATGATCTGACAATCACTCTTCAAGTAGTTCTCTTTTACTAAATTCCCATTTTGGCAAATGGTTAAGAACATAGGCGCATATTGTTATACTGAAAAAGGATGACATCCCATGAATCCAAACGACAATGAGGCCCGCGCGATCTTGCAGGACATCGCAAAGAGGGCAATGCTGGCTCGTGGACTTCTCCCGGAATTCTCTCCCAAAGCGCTCGCAGAGCTTGGCCAAATTTCGGCCCCGGCGAAGGCCAAGGGCGCAAAGGTCCGAGACATGAGAAACCTCATTTGGGCCTCCATCGACAATGACGATTCTCTTGATCTGGATCAACTGACGGTTGCCGAGAGCCTGCCCGACGGCAAGATGAAGATCTTCGTTGCCGTAGCGGACGTGGATGCTCTCGTCAAAAAGGGATCGGCCATCGACCAGCAGGCGCGCAACAACACAACATCAGTTTACACGGCAGCGCAGACCTTCCCCATGCTTCCCGAAAAGCTCTCCACCAACCTCACGTCCCTGAATTTTAATGAAGATCGACTGGCTAATGTCGTGGAGATGGTGATCGGCGCCGACGGATCGCTTCAGGACTCGAATGTCTACAGGGCGGTCGTTCGCAATCATGCCAAGCTCGCCTACAACAGCGTTGCCGAATGGCTGGACGGGAAGATTGAATCCATTGCGGAGATCGTTGCCGTCCAGGGGCTGGCGGAAAATCTGCGGCTGCAGGATCGGGCAGCGCAGAGCATGAAAGACTATCGCCATAAAAAAGGGTCTTTATCCCTGGAGACTATTGAAGCCAAGCCGGTATTTGAGGGCGATTCCATCCTCGACTTGGAAGTGGAAGAACAGAACCGTGCCAAAGAGATCATTGAGAACTTCATGATTGAGGCAAACGGCGTGGTCATCCGCTTTCTCGCCTCAAGGAAAATCCCGTCCATTCGCCGCGTGGTGCGCGTTCCCAAGCGATGGGATAGAATCGTCCAGATTGCGGCAGAGCGAGCCTTTAAACTGCCCAAGAATCCGGACTCCAAAGCTCTGGAGATGTTCCTCGTCATGGAAAAGGCAGCCGATCCGCTCCGATTTCCCGACCTGTCTCTTGTTATCATCAAGCTGCTCGGAAAAGGCGAATATGTCGCCGAGATTCCCGGCGTTGACGCCACAGGACATTTCGGGCTTGCCGTAAAGGATTACACTCATTCCACCGCTCCCAATCGCCGGTATCCCGATCTGATCACGCAGCGCCTGCTGAAAGCGGCAATCGAGGGAAGGCCGATTCCCTATACCAGGGATGAGCTGGATGATCTGGCCTCCCACTGCACGGATAAAGAAGATGCAGCCAACAAGGTCGAGCGGCAGGTGGGCAAGTCCGCAGCAGCGCTTCTTCTGAAATCGAGGATTGGAGAGAAATTTGAGGCGATAGTAACTGGTGCCGCCGAGAAAGGAACCTGGGTTCGCATCATCGAGCATCCCGTGGAAGGAATGCTGAAATTTGGCTTTGAGGGCGTCGATGTCGGAGATCAGATTCGGGTAGAGTTGCTTTCCGTGGATGTGGAAAAAGGATTCATCGACTTTGGCAGAGTGGACCAAAAAGGACGATGATCCCTGTCATAACTTTCAGCGGTTATCAGTGCGGTTTTATTTTTTTTAATCTCAATTTTTATTTTGAAAATTATTTTAACATGCTCGTTGGGTTTATATATCAAATGCGGCCTTTAGTTAGCTCACTGACTTAGACTAAGTCAGTATATGATCCAGTCAGCAAGAGGATATGATGAGCAGAGTAATCAAAGATCCGGAAGAGCGGCGTGAAGAGATAATCATTACCGCAGAGCGCCTATTCCTGGCCCGGGGGTATGAAGACACCTCCATCAGTGACATAGTCAAGGAAATAAATGTATCTCAGGGTGCCTTTTACTACTATTTCGAATCCAAGGAGGATGTCTTGGTGGCCGTGATGGTGAGGCAAATCGCACAGATGGAGCGCGACTTTATCGGCATTGCCGGCAGGGACGACCTGGACGAGGCTATGAAGATCAACATGATGGCCAATCGGATGCTTTGCCTCTCCGACGCCGGAAAAAAAATCCACGGTTATATCCACCAATCTAAGAATGCCACTTTGCGTTTGAAGCTCATGAGGGCGAGGCCCTTCGCCGAGATCGCTCCGGTTATGGCCAACGTGATCGCCGCTGGATGCAGCAAAGGTCGCTTTCATGTGTCGCGCCCCCTGGAAACCTCTTACCTCCTGCTAGCTCTCATGGCATCATCCATTCACATCTTCTACCGGAATGGCTGCTCTGCAAGTTCAAATGAATCCCTGGAAAAATCAAATGCGTTCAATATCAATCAACCGGACGAGGCTTTTCTCGAAAATATGCGGGAAGCCCTTCAGGATCTCCTGGCTAGAGCGCTTGACATTAGTGATTTTAATTTTGTCCTGAAAATCTAGGCAATGAAGACGATTTACGATAACACGATACGAATGGCTTAATGATTTATAACTGACTTGCAGTAAGTCAGTAAAGCTGAATTGAGCCTACACAAAATTGAGTAAATGCAGTATTGGGTGAAACTGAGACCAAAATGAGTAAATGTTGAATTGAGAAGGTGTTGGATATTTCAAATGAAGTTGGACCGGCAAACGAATTGCAATCGGCTGACATACTAGCGGAGCCTGCCATCTCCCTGCATAGTCTCACCAAGGAGTTCGGAAGCATGGTTGCGGTAGACCACGTAGACCTGGAAATAAGGGCTGGCGAGCTTTTCGGCCTTCTGGGGGCCAATGGTGCCGGAAAAAGCACCATCATCAAGATGCTCACTACCATGCTCAAGCCCACCAGTGGATCGGCCAGGGTTTGGGGCCATGATCTGATCGAGGAGAGAAATGCCGTCCGCTCCTCCATCGGCGTGGTCTTTCAGGACCCATCCGTGGACAATATGCTGACCGGCAGAGAGAATCTGGACTTTCACGGCAGAATGTACGGCATGGACGGTCCATTGCGCAGAGATCGGATCGATGAAGTTCTGAGGCTGGTGGATCTGGCCGACAAAGCCCTTCTAAAGGTCGAGGAATACTCGGGAGGCATGAGGCGCAGGCTGGAGATCGCTCGCGGCCTGATGCATCGCCCCCATGTGCTCTTCCTGGACGAGCCTACTCTTGGACTGGACGCCCAGACCAGGAGATATATCTGGCAGTACATCCGCGACATGAACAAAGAGAACGGCGTCACCGTCGTCCTTACCACTCATTACATGGAAGAAGCGGATGCCCTCTGCGACCGCGTTGCCATCATCGATAACGGTAAGATCGTCGCCCTGGACACGCCGGAAAAGCTAAAAGACATGATCGGCTCCGATTCGGTCAGCCTGGATGTGCAAAGCGGCGCTGATGTGCTAATTCAGTCTTTGCAGCGCTTCCCCTGGATCAAGTCCGCAACACCTGTCAATGGAACCGTTGTGCTGTTGGTGGATCATGCCCAACAGAGGATTCCAGAGATCATGCTGGAGGCAAATAAATGCTCTGCCGTAGTAACCTCGGTGGGACTGCACAAACCCACGTTGGAAGACGTATTTCTCAAATATACGGGCAGGAAGATTCGGGAGAGCAACGGCTCGGCTAACTCAGCGATGACAATGATGCACAGGAGGGGACAATGAAACAGGATTTGTATGCCGTCTACAGCATCTGGCTTCGAGAGATGCTGCGCTTCTTCCGCTTGAAGAGTCGCGTCGTCGGGTCCATTGCCATGCCGTTCTTCTTCCTGGCATTTCTCGGCACTGGATTCGGCGGCGGCATGAGCATGCCGGGGCTCTCTTCCGGCGTTGGCTACATCGGCTTCCTGACTCCTGGCATCATCGGCATGACATTGCTGTTCTCAGCAACCTTTGCCGGCCTCTCCGTGCTTTGGGATAGGGAATTCGGCTTCCTGAGAGAGATAATGGTCGCTCCCGTGAGCCGTATCTCCATAGTCTTGGGTAGAACTGCCGGAGGCATGACCACAGGCATACTGCAAGCTGTGATCATCCTTGCAGCAGGAATACTCATGGGAATGGCGATGCCAAGCCTGACAGGATTCTTGCTGTCTATAGTATTCATGGTCCTGATTGCTGCGACCTTCATCGGCCTGGGCCTGGCCTTCGCCTCAAAGATGACGGATATGTCAGGATTTAGCCTCATCGTGAACTTCCTGATATTCCCGTTGTTCTTCCTATCGGGAGCACTCTATCCCCTGGATCGGTTTCCGAGCATTGTCAGGCAAATTGCCTATCTCAATCCTCTCACCTACGGAGTGGACGGCCTGAGATACAGCCTGATCGGCTCCAGCGCCATTTCGCCTGCCGTGGATCTGGCGGTCCTTGTCGTCGTCTGCATCGTCATGCTCTCCATTGGGGCCTATCTCTTTGAAAATACCGAGGTAAAGTAAGCGTAAAATTTGCAGCAAAACCAAATGGCGACAGAATGGCGAAACGATAGATGCGCCAGGTTTTGGATTCATGCAGATGCAGATCTGGATCGCCAGATTCAAAACGGCAAATGCGGGACGGAAAATAAGGCGCAGAAATAACAAAAACAACTGAGCAGAAACGGCAGAACGGAAACAACATAACGATATAACAGAATGAAATAACAGAGCAGAGACGACAGAAAATCTACATCGCCCTGGACAGCATCGCCGCCTCATCCGGCGTTAGCTCCTCCGGCCTTTTTTCTAAGAGCTCCGGGTCAAGATCCAGTTCCCCAAACAGTTCTGTCAGCTTCTCTCGACCTATGCCAAGAGCCGCCAGGCCCTTTTTAACCTTCTTGCGGCGAAGCCTGAAGAGTCCCTCGACAAGTCGCATGAACTTTTGCACATCGACGTCAAGCCTCACCTGTCTGGGATGCAGTCGCACGACTGCGGAATTCACTGCGGGAACGGGCAAAAAAGCAGTCTTGGGAACGGTCTCCATGATCTCGACCCGGCATAAAAAACCAACGACCATCGCCAGCCGACCGTATTTCTCGCTGCCCACGGGGGCTGTCATGCGCAGGGCGAACTCGCGCTGAAACATGAGGACCGCCAGATCGAATGGCCGGGATAGCAGGCGGTAAGTGATCTTGGAGGAGATCTGATAGGGAAGATTGGAGACGATTTTGTTGTAGTCCGGAAGCTCGACCGTCAAGGCATCGGCATTCATAACCCCGACATTAGAAAAACGACCGCACAGGCCCTCGGCGAGATTGGGATCAACCTCGACGGAATAGACGCGGGAGACGCGAGGAGCAAGAACCTCGGTGAGGTTTCCCGTCCCCGGTCCGATCTCCAGCACCCGGTCTGTTGACACCAGATCGGCATAGCTCGCTATACGCAAAGCTACGTTGCGATCAATGAGAAAATGCTGCCCCAGACGATCGCGAATCATCTCATGCGGGGCACGGTGGTGAAGATCCGATACTTGATCTTATCGTCCATCAGCTCGTCCTCGACGCGCTTGGCGATGAGCTTCTCGGGATTGTGCAGGCCCTTGACCCGCTCCGTGAGATCTGTGAAGCTCTTGAACTGCCCCTTGCGGCGTTCATTGAGCACAGCCCACATCAGCTTCTTGCCGATGCCCGGCAAAAGCTCCAGAGCATGCATGCGCGTGCTGATGGGCCCGGCGTCATTGAAGTAGCGAAGGAACCTGGCTTCATTATCGAGAACGATATTCTGGATCTGGAAAGGAAGCTCCAGCTTGGCGCTGTTGGAAAGCTCGACATAGTCGATCCTGCGGTTGACATGATCGATCATATCCCGCTCTCCGCTGCCGATATATACTCTTGTCCCGGCAGCCGGCACAACGCCGTCCTTGGGCGTCAGCTCCATGAGAACGAAATTGGTTTCACCGACGCTTTGAACTAACGGCTGTTTTTGGTAGCTTCTGGTGTCAGGAGAACGTCCATAGGGGAGGTAATCGAGAACCCTAGCTACTTCTTCTCTTTTAGGCGGTCTCCCCTCGGGCACTTGGCTCTACCCCCTGAATACTATCTCTAAGATTCCGTCAAGCTCTTCTTCGCTCAGCGTGAACCTTTCCTTAGCGTAAATGGCTCTTAGCTCGTCCTTGGTGATGGGCCGGACATCCGCGATCTTCACGGCTATCTCTCGCGTCATCTTCTCCAGCTTTACCAGTTCCGCAACCATTTGCCTGCTCTCTTCAGCAGTGCCCTTGGCGAAAATCTCGGCATGCCTGATGGCGCGGCGCAGCTCGTAACCCAGTTCCTCTTCTTCGGCCCGGTTAAGCCGGATCTGGTCTAGGAGCTCCTTGACCTCGGCAAGGGTCAGGAGTTCCTCCTGCAATACACTCTTGACAATCATCTGTTATCGTGATCTATTTTTTTTGAGCTACCAGATGTTCGGGTAATGCAATCAGAGTCTTGGTGGCGTCGCCATCGGTGATCTTCAAGACAAAGGCTCTGCCCCTTTTTCCTGTAATCTCTCCCGTCTTTCCGTGGAACCGGGGATGAGGCATGCCCTTATGGATGCTGGGGTCAATGAGCACGTGCACTTTGCTGCCCGGCTCGAACTCCTGAATTGCCCTGACCACTGGGGAGATTCCTCTTGTTCTAACTGTCTTGCTCAGCTTATCTCTTGTCTTCTTGCGCATTCCGTGATGACGTACCATCTGATTCTCCACCTACATGAATTACATCCAGCTCTTCGACCACTGCGTCCACCTTTAGGACATCCGCGAGGTTGGGATGGGTTCTGCCTCCATCACCGGAGACCAGCTCCTTGATGTACAGGCCGCTGTCGCCCAGGATATTGATGCGGGCTCTGTCTCCCGAAACCTCGATCAGATCAATTGCATGAACAACTCTTGCCCGGTGCAGATCCGCCCGGCGGTGAGAGACGCGAGTTGGTGTTCGCTGATCAACCAGACCTACCAATTCACTCAGGGACGATTTAAGCTTTTCTTCTGAAACCTCGGCACCAAACTTCACCAGAGCCTGATAGGTCTTGAGGAAGGCCCCCTCTTTCAGCCGTTCCACCATCGACGAGTGTGCCGGTTTCAGCTCCAAAACCTCCACTTTTCCCTCCGCGCTCCGGCAGATCTCCTCCTGCAACTTCTCCAGGTCGATGCTGCGAATCTTTGGCCGCACCGCCTCAACGATGAAGGGGCGGCCTGTGCCAAGCATTCGGGCGTCGATGTCCTCCCGCCCGGCACCATGAAAAACAGTGTCTTCCGCACCTGTTATTTGCATCACGGCAGGCCGGATCAACTCGTCCACGGACTCCTGGTACATGCGGCCAGTTCCGTGGCAGCGCTCGCAGCCGCGACCATGACATTCGCGACAGGGCCAGCGCGTCTGGGGAATGCCCCGCACCAATTTTCTGTACCTGCCGCGGATGAAGAGCGACGCGATCTGCGTGTCCACTTCACCAGACTCCAAATTGAGGTGAAACACCACATCCGGAGTCTTCAGGTCGACCTGTTTTCCCGTGATGACGGAGAGCCGCTTGCCGACTTCGCGGTTCAGCTCGGATTTGAACGGCTCGGCATACTTGGAGCCGCCGTCCGCGAGCAGCAGCTCCTCGTTCTCAGAGAGCAGCCCACTCATCCTGGTTCCTACGAGATGCGTGGCGTACTCCAAATCCTGCATGGATGCCGCCGCCTTCTTTGCCCATGCCTCCAGCGTCTCCGGCCTCATCTCGCCCAGGCATACGGTGCACGCCTCGTCTTCCTCATTCTTGCGGCCCAGCTTCAACCGGGCAGGCCGGAAGCTCGGAGACAGCGCCTCCAGCAGGGCCTTATCATCCACAGCCGACGACTGCATGGCCAGCACCGTCTTGATTGAGTGCCCGCGCTCGGCATTGGCAAGTCCGGTGGCCAGCATGGCAAACTGGCGACCGAGGCAGTTGTCGCAGATGGGGCCAAGGGCGATGATCCTCTTTGCCGTTTCCAGTATCTCGACGGGATTTTCTTGATTCTCGGAATTCATAGTTGACTCTTCTTTTTCTGTTTATCCGGTTCATGGTTTATTAGAGCTTGCCTGGGCATGAGATGAATGCGAGACGAATGCAAGATAAATTCGAGATGAATGAGAAATCGATGCGATATGAATGAGGATCGATAAGAGATTGAGCATTCACGAACTTCAAAAACTCTTAAATACGATCCTCCGCATTATAATAATAGATGGCTCTCCTTCAAGCCCAGACTGGATTGGACGTCCTGATAAACAATTTTTGGATTCTGCTGTTTCTGTTGTTATTTCTGGTTCCAATGGCGCAGAAGAACTACCTGCAGATGGAGCGTCGGCGCGTCCTGACAAGGCTTGGCAAGAAGCGGGGCACGCAGGTGATCACGCTCATTCACCGCCAGGAGGTCATCAGCTTCCTCGGCATTCCCCTGGCCCGTTACATCGACATCGATGACAGCGAGCAGGTCCTGCGGGCCATCCGTGGTGCGCAAAGGGACGTGCCCATCGACATCATCATGCATACGCCCGGCGGCCTGGCCCTGGCGGCAACCCAGATCGCTATGGCATTGAAAGCCCACCCAGCCAAGAAGACGGTGATCGTTCCTCACTACGCCATGAGTGGCGGAACGCTAATCGCTTTTGCTGCTGACAAGATCATCATGGACGAGCACGCTGCTCTCGGTCCGGTGGACCCGCAGCTGGGAGACCAGCAGGGCGTCTATCCCGCCACATCGCTCCTTCGGGTGGTCGCCAAGAAGAAGATCGACGAGATGGACGACAAGACTCTCATCTATGCCGAAGAGGCCCAAAAAGCTCTGGATCAGATGAAAGTCCTCCTGAGAAAGATCCTGGCAAACAAATGCGGCGGCGAGAAGATCGACGCCATAATCGAGGAGTTCGTCTCAGGAAAATATACTCACGATCATCCCTTCATGGCTGAGGAAGCGCGAGCCCTCTTGGGCGAGTGCGTGGAGACCGATGTGCCTGATGAGGTCTATGAGCTGATGACGCTCTACCGCATGGAAGTGGGCAGGAGCCGACCGGGCGTGGAGTACGTGCCGCTGGCGCGGCGGTAACTGCAAAAAAGATCGTGAATTCGACCCGACTCATATTCGACCTGGCTCAAATCTCTTTTTCTTGAAAATGTCCGAATCCAACCCTGGACATTTTTATTCTGGATAGTTCCGAAAAGACTTATCCACCATGTGATTAGATTTAATGAAAAAAGGCTGATTGAGGTCGTTTTCTTTCGGAACGAAAGGCAGATATCTATCTTAGAATAATGCAAGCCTTGACGATAAATTTAATGCTAAGATTAAAAATAAAAATAATAAAATAAAACAAAAAAAAAACTAAACAAAAAATGAATCCCAATTGATGTGCCCTAAGCTTTTGAATTTCAAAAGCGATTTTTTGGGGGGAAAGGGGGCTTGATCAGTCCATAGGTTCAAGCTATGGTTCATTCTGTAGAGGTGTTAAAAATGGAAAAAGCAAAAGCCGCTCTGAGCTTAATTGTGCTGCTGGTCTTTGCAGTAAGCATTGTTGGTGCGTATCCGACTCCGAATCCCGGCCAAATAGTTGTCACGAAACCAAATCCGCAGATGTTTGCGCCGCTAATAAACATCATTTCAATAAAGATCGCTCCTGCAGCTCCCGGCAACAGCGAGCCAGTAACTGCCGGCGTCAAGGTTCAATCTGCAATAAAGAAGGAGGATATTTGCGGGCTAGATGCTTCCAATTTCAAGCTGGAAACAATCACGGTGCCTCCCGGCGGTGCTGCGGTCGTAATTAAAAATGTCTACGCCACATCCTCGACGGCTGTAAACCAACCTGTGGACTGCAATTTTTGGCTCGAACTGGTTCCGACTTCATTCCAGGGCACCCAATATACCTGGCTGACAGGAACCTATACACTCAAGTTATATTATCTCAAAGATGGGCAACAGCTCGCCGATAAAACGTTCAGCTTCAGAGTCTGATCACAAGATTTCAGGTGACAACGGACTTGTTTTCAGATGCATCAGGCATGGCGATGAGATAGCCAAGCACATGGCGGCGGAAAGGAGACGTGCGATCCCGGTTCCCTTTAGCTCTGCCGATCGTTTACATTTTTGTGAATCTGAATAACACTCAGATCAAAATTCTTGCACTGCTAGGGAAGGAATGCAAAAATTATTACGGGATGAACTGAAAGTGCTGAATGTGGGATGCAACTATTCCCCTACGTATTTATCCAAGAAGTCGAATGGCGCAGGCTTGTTTTGTGCAAGCTGATATGCATCATAGGAGCAGAGAATAACACCGACGATCCAGCCAATCCCAGAGCTCACTATAGCAACCACAACGGTCAGCAAGAACAAGACTATCCCGCGCTTTGGGCGCCCTAGATAAACATGGCCCAAGCCAGCTATGATGAGATTCAATATTACTGCGATTATTGGATTTTTAGCCATTTAATACCCGACTATCTCTTTTTAGCGAAATAGATATATTAGTTTCGCCACGCTCTGGCCTAGAATTGCCCGGACGCCGCCCACCTATCAGTCAAACCTCGCGCGCCCGCACAAGCCCCAAACCCGCGCCGTGACCATGTCCAGCCCATCCCCGCAGCTACACCAATCTCATCAGCGGATAGTTCTTCCCTTCATCAAACTCAAGCCTCGCCCGCACGACCTCGCCCTCGTAATCGATCTCCACCTCGGCAATGATCATGCGCCCCTCCAGCTCGCCGTACCCGAAGACGTTCTCCTTCAGCATATCCCGATTTATCGTAACCTTGACCGCCCGGACATACGGCTGCAGGGAGATGCTCTGCTGCATGGCCGTCTCCAGGCTCGAAGCTGTCTTTACGCTCACGGGCGAACCTACGAACTGGTGGTAGAGGGCACCGAGCTTGATGCCCGCCTCGAAAGCGGCTATTTCCCTTTTTGTAGGCGTGAGATCACCACCGGGCTCATCAGATAAATCACGATGACGGCAATCAAGAGGATGCCGGCATAAACGATGTCGTTCTGCTGCCAGATGAGAACGCAGGCAGCGAGAAAAACCAGTCCGCCCATGACGATCGCCTTTGGATCGCGGACCTTGACGTAAGATATGCTGCTCACCATGAGAAGGGCGAGCAGGACCATCATGAGAAGCGACAGCGTCGGCCTTCCCAGGAGAATGCTGCCGGACAGCGCAATTCCCGCGGCAGGTATGGGAAGGCCCTCAAAAAACTGATCGTTCTTGCTGGTGATGTTGAACCGGGCCAGCCGCAATGTCCCGCAGACGACATAGAAGATTCCCGCCATCCAGGCCACGGTGGGAAAGTGGAATGCATGAAGGGCCATGAACGCCGGGGCGATTCCAAAGGAGACCAGATCGGCCAGAGAATCAAGGTTTGCTCCCAGGGGGCTTGATCCGAATCTTCTGGCCAGTTGCCCGTCCAGGCCGTCGGCGGCTAAAGCGAGAATTATGAAGATGACGGCAATCTGCAAGGAGCCCTGATCTGTTCCCTGGGCCGTCTTCAGAATGGCGCAAAATCCGAATATGACATTGAGAAGTGTGAAGGCATCAGGCAGCCGCATGATCCCAAAGACATTCATGCACTCCTCACCGCAATGACGGTCTCTCCCGCTTTGACCTTGTCACCCAGGCTGATCAGCAGACGGTAGCTCTCCGGAATGCTCACTTCCACCCGCGAGCCGAAGCGAATCATGCCCACCCTCTCGCCTCGCACCACGCGGTCGCCGGGCCGAACGTAGCAGATGATCTCGCGCACAATGGCCCCGGTTATCTGGCGCAGCTCCACGATGCCGTCGGCGGTCTCCAGATCGATCTTGTTCTGCTGATTATTGGTGGCCTGACAGAGGAATGCCGGAAAGTGCCCGCCCTTCTTGTACTCCGTCCTGCGCACGATCCCGTCCAGCGGCGCTCGGTTCACATGCACATCGGACGGCCCCATGAAGATGATGACACCGTCCTTCGTAGCCTGAATAATTCTTCCGTCGGCGGGCGAGACCATGCCGTCACCTCTGGGCAGACGATCCGGGTCTCGGTGAAAGAAGAGCATAAATATGGTCCCGGCCAGGGCCACGGCGGAGATATACCAGTTGCCAACTACAGCCAAAGCTGCCATCAGGAAGATAGGCACGGAGATCCAGGCCGCTGAGTCTTTGGCCAGCTTCAAGACGCTTCGCCTCCGGGATGTCTGATCTCTGCTGCCAGCTCGTCCATCGCGGCCAAGAGTTCAGGCAGGAGGAGAAACACTGCATACGAGATGATCAGGAGGGCCGCCACTGAACCAGCTTTGCCTATTACATTATGGGCAAGCTCAAAGCTATCCACGCCAAACCAGCTGTAGGCATAGGCCATGAGCACAAAACCGTTTCTTGCTATATTAAGAATATAGATGGCCAGGGCAGAAATCGCCAGCGCCACTGCTCTTCTCTTGAGCGGCGCCTGAACGGATAAGATGACCCCTGCGAAGAGAGCGATGCTCTCAATCGCCGTGCAGGCCAAAATCAGCTCCACCGTTTTCCCGTTCAAGGACATCAAGTTCCATCCAACCATTACTGCAGGGACGGAGAGAGACTGCAGCGTTTGAACCGTAACGGCTGTCGTGAATCCGATCAGCGCGTCCTTTAGCGGCTCGATCTCTGCGAAGGGAAAGTAGACAATCCCGCACACTGCCGCGGCATAGCTCGCCCAGGCAAAGCCTGCTTGGGAAAAGCCCTTGCGATAGACCAGCCAGGCCAGATAAAAGCATAAAAGCGCCGCTGCAATGGCAAGAGCTACATTGAAGTAGTCTTCCACTTCCAGATAGCGTCCCGGCTGGCCGAGCCAGAAGACCCCGAAGATGGCCCAGCCAAGAGCTGCCGCCAGGCTCTTTCCTGTCAAAGCCGAGAGCAGCAGCAGAAATAAGCTAATCCAGAGAGCATATTCAGCCAGCCAATCGAACATCATCCAATCAATAGAACCACCACAGGTTTATTTAGCATTATCTCCTTACTTTTAATCCATCGTGACCTGGGGAATTTAGGGGAACGCATCCGAAAGGTTTGATTGATCATGGTTCGAAGAAATTCTATTCTAGTTCTTGCCGCTCTCTTGATCTTAGCGGCTCATGTGTTAGCGGTGCCGTCGCTCTCTTTATCGCAAGAGAACGGTGTGCAGAAAAACGGCATAAGCCAGAAGATAGACACTGCTTTGGCAAAACAACTATCTGCCGGGGACGGCGAGAAGATACCCGTAATTGTGATTCTCAAGAGCGGCGCAGACGCGAAACTTGATGACTCCGGCATATCTTCGAATGATTTTGCCGTCAAATACAAGTATCATCTCATCCCCGGCCTGGCAGGTGAGGCCACGGCCAAAGGCATCGAGACAATCGCCAAGAGCGATGAGGTTCAGGGCGTCTACTTCGATGAATCCGCAAAAGTCTCTGCGCCCGATGACAATGCAAGCAACAATGCCAGTATCAATAATGCCAGTATCAATATTAGTATCAATGCATCCATCGGCCAATCGAAATTTGCGTCTTCGTATTCTTCTGCATCCGATATAGGGTCTGATTCATCCGTATCTTTTGCCAAATACATCAATGCTGATAAGCTCTGGGCGAAGGGAATTGACGGAAAAGGAATAACCATCGCCGTGCTTGATTCAGGAATTGATAAGAACCACCCGGATCTGGTCGGCAGGGTGATCGGTGAGACGAATTTCATCACTGACGAGGTCTCTGCTGACGACCTGCTCGGTCACGGCACAATGGTCTCAGGCATAATTGCAGGCTCAGGTGCGGCTTCCGGCGGCAAGTACAAGGGAATTGCGCCGGGCGCGAATTTGCTCAACGTGAAGGTCATCGACAGCAAGGGAGACGGAAAAGTCTCGGATATCATTGCCGGAATCGAATGGGCCATCTTCAACGGTGCAGATGTCCTGAGTCTGAGTTTGGGCGGCATAAATTTGGGCGAGACCAATCCGCCCATCACGATGGCTGCCGATAATGCAGCTGATGCAGGAGTTGTGGTATGTGTCGCCGCAGGAAACCGCAACAGCTCTCAGACCAGCGGCCAGGTAGCTACAACCTCAGCTCGCCAGGCTGATGACGGCAACAGTCCGGTTGATCTATCCGGGCTACCGCAAAGTGAGGAAAACAATGATGTCTTGCTGCTCCTGGTACCCATCCTCATGGCTCTGCCCCCAGGTCTCATCGATTCGCCCGGCGACGGAGTCAATGTCATAACCCTGGGAGCCTCGGACTACCAGGGCCACATGGCTGGCTTTTCCGGGTCCGGACCCACCCGAGACGATCGCATCAAACCGGATGTGGTAGCCCCGGGAGTGGACATAATCTCGACCGTTCCCACAGGTCTCAATAAGCTGGATTATGTGGATGTCTATTACGCCAAGGAATCGGGCACAAGCCTTTCAACACCAGTAGCCGCTGGCCTGGCCGCCCTGCTTTTGCAGCAGAACAAAAATCTGACGCCTGCCGGAGTGAAGGCGGCCATGATCCGAGGTGCCCAAAAGCTCAATGACACCAACGGTCAGCAGTACGAAGAATACTATCAGGGAGCGGGCCAAATTGATGCGGAGCGCTCAGCGCAATTCCAGGACAGCGGCGTTTGCGCTGCAATTCCGGATCAGTGGAATGCAGGCAGATGGGCTTACCTGCCTTCGGGCAAAGGAGTTTATGTAGGCCTGGATACGGGAGCCGACAGGCCGCAAAAGAAGATTTACGCGCTGGCACCGGGCGACAAAGACTGGAGCCTTCGATTTGTATTCATCAGCAACCAGGAAAGAATGAGCCTGAAGACAGCGGTATCGGGAGAAATCTCTGATTGGGTCAGTTTGCAGGCCCTGCCCGAGCATGTCGCCGCCAATGATCAGGTCGTCTTTGCCGCATCCTTGACGGTCCCTGCCGGAACGCCGCCTGGATATTATTTCGGATCTATCGACATATCGGACGGCGGAGAGAATATCCTCGAAATCCCCATCAGCGTGACCGTGGCCGAACCCTTTAACATCACCAAGGGCCAGGGAACAGTCTCCGGCACGTTAATGGGAAACCAGTGGGATTATTACTATCTGAATGTCTCCTCCGGTGCAAACGAGCTGGACGCCGGGCTTAACTGGGAAACCGACGGCAACGGTACAAACACAGATCTAGACCTATTCTTGCTCTCGCCCACCAGCGAATACTATTCGGGTAAGCAGAGCGGCTCAGGCGAAGAGATAAGCGTGGCGAATCCGCCTTCAGGAAAGTGGATAATGGCGGTTCACAGCGAAAATTCTTCCGAAGCCGTCAACTACTCGCTGAACGGCAGGATGTCGCTCATAAAGACCACTCCGCAAAGATGGAACATCGCACCGGCATATCCGGGAACGAGCGATCACAACCAGTTTGTCGTCGAAAACCAGGGCGAATCGCTTGAGAACCTGAGCTACGTTGGCGTGATCAATAGTGTCGAAATGCAGGATCTTGAAGGCAGCGTGGGCCAAAAAGAGGTTTGGGAGAAGGCCATAAACGTCACAAACCGCACCAAAAAGATCTCAGCGGGCCTGAACAGCAGGGATAAGAGAAATGAGAGCGAGATCCTGCTGGTTCTGGAAAATCCAGAGGGTGAGCCTGCGGATGCATCTTTGGGTGCAGGCGACCTCGGACCTATTGAGATCGTGCGCCCTGAGAACGGCACCTGGAAGGTAAAGGTTTATGGATACAATGTTCCGGAGGAGGGCCAGTCATTTGGCATAACTTTAAAGGAATATTCCGAAGACCAATGGACCTGGATCAAGACCCGCGGCCCCCAGAGAATCGAGAGCGGTTCCAGCGGAACAGTAGATGTCGACATTACGGTTCCCCAAAATCCCTCCGCGGCGAAAGTTGACGGGTCCGTAAAGATCTCATCCGACAACCACACACTGGAAATCCCTGTGAGCGTGTCCGTGGCCGGCACGACGCTGCAGGGCCTCAGCTCGTCCGCAGTATTGGATGCCGACAACGATAGCCTTTTTGACCTGCTCAACCTCTCCTTCGGCGTGAATGTAACCGTGCCTGGAGACTTCAGGCTGGAAGCGGTGCTGGCGGACTGTAGCGGCCATGAAATCGAGCTGCTGAGCCGGAGCGCCACACTTCAAAAGAGCGGACCAATCGAGATGAGCGTCAACGGGAGCCGTATCTGGATGAATGGCATTTGCGGCCCTCTGCAGGTGAACAATCTCATTCTCTACGATAAAAACGGAAACTACATCGACCGCTTTGAGAAGAACATCACCATCGACCTGGACCCCAAGCAGTTCCAGCCTCCGGCGGCATACCTCACCGGCGAATATGTCAACCGCACCACGAGCAGCAAAATAGCCGTGGGCGTCAACGTGTCAGTTACCAAGGCCGGAGACTACCAGATGCACGGCATCTTCGTTGACGACAGCGGTGAAGAGCTTGGCGAAGACAGCGTGGAAAGCAAGCTTGTGCCGGGAAATGCCACACTCGTCTTAGGATTGAATCCTACCAAATTCATGATGCTGGGAGAGCCCTCAAGGGTTTATCTGGTGGATCTGGTCTTCAGCCTGGACGGAAAAGAGCTGGAGCGGGTGGATGAGCCGTGGGCATCCGAGACGATGGACCCGGCCAGCTTCAAAGTGGGCATAGGAGCGGCCAGCGCACTCAGCGACAACGCATCCAATAACAACAGCAGCGACAAGCAGGCAGGAACCCTGAAAATGGAGAACGGCAAGATGGTGATATCTTAACTTCCAATTTTTTGGCCGCTCTCTTTTTCATCTCCTTCGGCAAAGGCTTGGGATAAGATGTCTCTCTTTCACATAACTCGGGAATCGGATATTCCTCTGGTGGGCTGCCTCTACTTCGGCATCATCGACCGGGGCAGCAATCTTTTGCAGATCCGCCCCAGCTGCAGCTGCAACCTCTCCTGCCCATTTTGTTCCGTGGACGCTGGGCCGTCATCCAAGACGCGGGTGACCAACTACGAGGTGGAGCTGGACTATCTCATGGAAGCGGTCGAGGAGATCGCCCACTTCAAGGGGCCGGGAGTGGAATGCCACATCGACTCGCCCGGCGAGCCCATGCTCTATCCCGATATCATCGAACTGGTGCGCCAGCTAAAAGCCGTTCCGGAGGTTGCCGTGGTTTCTATGCAGAGCAACGGCACCCTGCTCGATGAAGAGAAGATCATGGGACTTGAAGCCGCAGGACTGGACAGGATCAATCTCTCCATCCACGCCCTCTCACCGGATAAGGCTCGCTTTCTGGCCGGAGCAGATTGGTTTG